>NZ_QTVB01000024.1:0-41742 GCF_003435965.1 Roseburia sp. AF42-8 | reverse complement strand
ACCATTGAATTTTTTATGGGAAGATATGATATACTTGATTTAATTAGATGAACGAAAGCGAGGATATTGTAATGGATATATTAGAAATTATGAAAGAAAGACACAGCGTAAGACAGTATAAAAATCAGACTATCGAACCATCGAAAAGAGAAGAAATCAACTCTTTGATAAATGACGTCAATGCTGAGAGTAAATTATCAATTCAGGCTTTTTATGACGAACCGAAGTGCTTTAATTCCTTTATGGCTCATTATGGGAAGTTTGAAAATGTGAAGAATTATATTGCCATTGTTGGAAATAAGAATGATCAGGAAAAGGCGGGATATTATGGTGAGAAGATTGTTTTGAAATGTCAGGAACTTGGTCTTAATACCTGCTGGGTAGCAATGACGCATGGTAAATCAAAAGCAGAAATAGAAAGAGGACAGAAACTGTTAATCATTATTTCACTGGGATATGGAAAAACACAGGGAGTTCCACATAAAAGTAAGAGTATAGTGGAACTTGGAAAGGCAGACCAGAGTACAGAATGGTTTGACAGAGGTATGGAAGCAGTAAGTCTTGCACCTACTGCTGTAAACCAGCAGAAGTTTCAGTTGGAACTGAAAAATGGAAAAGTTACAGCAAAAAATCTTGGAGGATTTTATTCTAAGATAGATCTTGGAATTGTCAAATATCACTTTGAAGCAGTAACTGGACATGAGGTAAAATGATGCATACAAAGAAAGATATAGATAAGCTGGCGGCAGATTTTGAACAATGCCAGAAAATTCTGCTTGCACTGGGAGATGAAAATAGACAGCATATGATTTTGGAAATGATGAAAATGGGGGATTGTAACGAGGTGCGTGTAAATGAGATTACAGAGGAGTTGAGTAAAGTAGAAAGTCTGATTTGGAGGTAGGAACTATGCTATATATGGTAATTGAAAAATATAAAGACAAAGAAGCTGTTTACAGGAGATTTCATGAAAAAGGGCGGATGATGCCAACAGGTGAAACCTATGTCAACAGTCGGGTTGCAGAAGACGGTAATACCTGTTATCAAATCAATGAAGCTGAAAGTTTGGAAGTGTTGCAGGAGTGGGCTTCGAATTGGAATGATGTTACTGATTTTACATTTATACCGGTAATAAGTAGCCATGAAATGAGCGAAAAAATGAAGAAGTAGACAATTCAGGTTTGGAGGAACAATATGGTACGAAAAGCAGAAAAACAGGATTTAGAAATACTGGCAAATTTAGCAGTACAAATGTGGGACAGCCATTCGGTCAGTGAACTGATTACTGAATTCTCAGAAATTATGGAAAAAAGAAACACTCAATTTTTTTGAAATATGAAAATGATATTCCAATTGGCTTTGCACAATGCCAGTTGCGGTATGATTATGTAGAAGGAACAAAAACCAGTCCGGTTGGATACTATAGATAGTGTTCTATTTCATAAAGCAATGAATTTTACAGAAGCAAACAGAATTATTTGCTTTACCAAGACATTATAAAAGAATGCAGAGAAGTAGTTTATAGAGATACTTCTCTGCATTTTTGCTGTCGGGCATCCGAAAGAGGCTGCCGGTGGCAAGTCCGGTAGGTAAGTTATGGTACATCTTCCGCAGAAGCAGCAGGCTCACAGATTGATTTCCGGGTGGCAAGATTTGCAAGCATATCACTTAATACCACCAGGTCTGCAGCAAGGAGCGTAAGTTCATCGGTCGACAGGCATTCGGACAACTGGCAGGAAATTGTGGAGAGGTAAAAAAGATTTGTACAGTTTGACATAGCGGTTGACCATAAGATATTTATGATATGGTATGCAACTGTCAGAGAAAATGTGTATAATAAAAGAAATAACTTCCGATAGATAATTGGTAAAAGGGAATGAAAGGAATCAAATATGAAAACACTGATTGTAGTAGATATGCAGAATGACTTTATCGATGGTTCACTTGGAACCAGAGAGGCACAAGAAATTGTACCAAAGGTAAAAGAGAAAATCAAAGAGTATCAGGAGCGTGGGGACGAGATCATTTTTACCAGGGATACCCATCAGTCAGATTATCTTAGTACACCGGAGGGAAAGAAGCTTCCGGTGGAGCATTGCATTGAAGGAACAAAGGGCTGGGAGATTGCAGAAGGCTTGGAGGTGCCGGGATGCAGCTGTATTAATAAACCGACCTTTGGATGGACACACTGGTCGGAGAGAAACTTTGAAGAAATAGAATTATGCGGACTTTGTACGGATATCTGTGTGGTATCCAATGCCTTGATTTTGAAAGCGGAATTTCCGGATGTAGAGATTACAGTAGATGCCACATGTTGTGCCGGAGTGACGCCGGAATCCCATAAGGCGGCGCTTACTACTATGAAAATGTGTCAGATTCAGGTAATTGGAGAGTAGAAAGGCGTAATAATTCCAAAAGAATCCCTTCGACGCTTGAACGTCGTTCGTTTTTTGAGTATAATCGTTTCGTAAGGAAGGTGACAGATATGAAGGATACAAGAGTTGATATTTATCATGGAGTAACACCAATTAAGGTAAAACCGTATGAGCATAATGTAAAATATTATGAGACAGACCAGATGGGGATTGTGCATCACTCCAATTATATCCGTTGGATGGAAGAGGCACGCATGGACTTGATGGATCAGATGGGCTTCAGCTATAAACAGATGGAAGACCAGGAAATTATCAGTCCGGTGCTGTCGGTACAGTGTGAATATAAGAGCATGGTGCGATTTGGGGATACCGTTGTCATTGAAACAGCCATTGCAGGTTATAATGGAATCAAACTCAGTGTCCGCTATCGTATGACAGATAAAGCGACCGGAGAGCTTCGTACCATTGCAGCCAGTGAGCACTGCTTCTTAGATCGTAATGGTAAGCCGATTTCCTTGAAACGGTCATACCCTGAAATAGATACAAAATTCTTCCAGATGATGGATGAGGAAAGTTAGGATAAGATGAGCGAAAAATTAGTTCTGATCGATGGACACAGTATATTAAACCGGGCATTTTTTGGATTACCGGATTTGACCAATGCAGAGGGACTTCATACCAATGCAGTATATGGTTTCTTAAACATTTTATTTAAAATATTAGAGGAAGAGCAGCCGGAGTATCTTACGGTTGCTTTTGATGTGCATGCACCAACATTCCGTCATAAGATGTTTGATGCATACAAGGGAACGAGAAAACCGATGGCAGAAGAATTGCGGCAGCAGGTACCGCTGATGAAAGAAATGCTGCGTGCCATGGGAGTTACGGTAATTGAAAAAGAAGGCTTGGAAGCAGACGACCTATTGGGAACCATAGCAAAGCGCAGTGAAGCAGCAGGCTATGAAGTGTCTGTAGTGTCCGGAGACCGGGACTTATTGCAGCTTGCCAGTGACCACATTAAGATCCGGATTCCAAAGACCAGGCGGACCGGAACGGAAATCGAAGATTATAATACCAAAGAGGTATTGGAAAAATATCAGGTTACACCATTGCAGTTTATTGATGTAAAGGCGCTGATGGGCGATACCGCAGATAATATTCCGGGTGTACCGGGAATCGGCGAAAAGACAGCCACGAACCTGATTGTGGCGTATGGCAGCATTGAAAATGCATATGCCCATGTAGAAGAGATTAAGCCAAACCGTGCGAAAGAGATGTTAAAAGAGCATTATGATATGGCACAGTTGAGTAAGACACTGGCGACCATTAAGATAGATGCAGACATCCCATATGATATCAGGGAAGCAAGAATTGGCAATTTATATACACCGGAAGCTTATATGATGTGTAAGCGTCTGGAATTTAAGAATCTTTTGAAACGGTTTGAAGTGGACACACCGGTAAATACCGGAGAGGAAAACTTTAAACGAATCGAGGATTTTGCTGGGGTAGAAGATTTTTTTGAAAAGGCAAAGAAGCAGCAGGCAGCAGGCTTCCAGTTGATTTATGAAAAGGATGTTGTGCTTGGACTTGCAGTTGCATGCACAAAAGAAGATGTGGCATATATTCCGGTTGCGGGATTTGTGACAAAGCAGTATCTATTCGAACAGAGCAGACAGCTTCTTGCAGCAGGCGTAGAGCTTTGCACCTTTGATTTAAAACCACAGCTTAAATGGATAGAAGCCGATGAAAAAAGTCATATTTTTGATGTGAAAATAGCTGCTTATTTATTAAATCCATTGAAAAATGACTATGCTTATGAAGATATTGCAAAAGACTATCTTGATTTGATGGTGCCATCCAGAGAAGATTATCTTGGAAAGAAAGATTTTGTCACAGCATCGGAAGAAAAGCCGGAAGAATTCTTGAAAATGGCATGTTATCAGGCATACATTAATTTAATGGCAAAAGAGCCGCTGGCAAAGCAGTTAGAAGAAGAGGGCATGAAAGAACTCTTTGATAAAATAGAAATGCCGCTGGTATATACCTTATCTGATATGGAAAAGGAAGGCATTGCTATTGATGCAGATGCCTTAAAAGAATATGGAGAGAATCTTGCAGTATCCATAGACAAAATTGAAAAAGAAATCTATGAAAAAGCCGGTGAAACCTTTAATATCAATTCACCAAAACAGCTTGGCGTGATTCTTTTTGAAAAACTGCAGATGCCAAACGGCAAGAAGACCAAGACCGGATATTCCACTGCGGCAGATGTACTGGAAAAGCTGGCACCGGATTATCCAATTGTATCAAAAATATTAGAGTACCGTCAGTTGACCAAATTAAAATCCACATATGCCGACGGACTGGCTGCATTTATTGCAGAGGATGGAAGGATTCACAGTACATTCCAGCAGACCATAACAGCCACCGGACGGTTAAGCAGTACAGACCCGAATTTACAGAACATTCCAATCCGGATGGAATTGGGACGGCTGATTCGTAAAGTATTTTTGCCAAGAGAAGGCTATGTATTCTTAGATGCAGATTATTCCCAGATAGAGCTTCGTCTGCTGGCACATATGTCAGGAGATAAAAATCTGATTGATGCATATAAGCATGCAGAAGATATTCATGCGATTACTGCATCCAAGGTATTTCATGTACCTTTCGAAGAAGTAACACCGCTGCAGCGAAGAAATGCAAAGGCGGTTAACTTTGGTATTGTCTATGGAATCAGTTCCTTCGGATTAAGTCAGGATTTAAGTATTACAAGAAAAGAAGCAGAACAGTATATTAAGAGCTATTTTGAAACCTATCCGGGAATCAAGTCATTCTTAGACGGACTGGTAGAGGATGGCAGGACAAAAGGCTATGTCACAACAATGTTTGGCAGAAGAAGACCGGTGCCGGAGTTATCCTCCAGTAATTTCATGCAGCGTTCCTTTGGAGAACGTGTGGCAATGAATGCACCGATTCAGGGTTCTGCAGCAGATATTATTAAAATAGCCATGATTCATGTGCATGACCGCCTGAAAGAGGAAGGCTTGAAATCAAAACTGATTTTACAGGTACATGACGAACTTTTGGTTGAGACCTGTAAAGAAGAACAGCAGCAGGTAGAGAAGATTTTGAAAGAAGAAATGCTTCATGCAGCAGACCTTGCGGTAACCTTAGAGGTGGATATGCATGCCGGAAATAACTGGTACGAAGCAAAATAGGATAAGGCAGAAATTATGAAATTTATCGGAATTACCGGAGGTGTAGGAGCCGGAAAAACAGAAATATTAAAATACCTTGCCGGCAGAGAAGATACGAAAGTAATGCTGGCGGATGATATAGCAAGAGAACTTTCTGAGCCGGGACAGTCCTGTAACGAAAAATTGCAGGAACTGTTTGCTGGAACAGATGTTTTTGATGAAAAGTGGAAGATGAACCGTCCGAAGGCGGCAGCCATTATTTTCAAGGATGAAGCCAGGCGGAATGGAATGAATGAGATTTTGCATCCGGCAGTAAAGGAATATGTGCTTCATGTATTAGAGCAGGAAAAGGAAGAAGGCAGGCTTCGTTATCTGGTATTGGAAGCGGCATTATTAATCGAAGAACATTATGATGAAATTTGTGATGAATTATGGTATATTTATACTTCAGAGGAGAATCGCAGAGCAAGGCTGAAGCAGTCGAGAGGCTACAGTGATGAAAAAATCAGTGAAATGTTTGAAAGCCAGCTTTGCGAGAACGAATACCGCAGACATTGCAAAGTGGTAATTGATAATAATGGTACGACGGAAGAAACCATTGCACAGGTAAGAACGATAATAGAGAATGAGGGAGAAAATACCAATGGATAATGCAGAACAGAATGCAAATCAATTTGTATTTGGCTTGGATATCGGGACAAGAAACGTAGTTGGAACAGTTGGATATCGGGAAGGCAAAGACTTCTATGTGGCAGCCCAGTATATGAAAGAGCATGAAACCAGAGCTATGCTGGATGGTCAGATTCATGACATCGGAAGAGTAGGCAGAACAATTGCAGAAGTAAAGGCAGAATTAGAAGGGCAGTTAGAGGCAAAGCTTACCGATGTCTGCATTGCTGCCGCTGGCCGTGTACTGAAAACCGTGACCACCAGCGTGGAATATGAATTCGCAGAAGAGACCGTAGTAACTGCAGAACATATACATACTCTGGATTTACTGGGAGTAGACCATGCCCAGCAGATTTTAAAAGAGAAGAATGATACCCGTTACAAATTTTACTGTGTGGGATATTCTGTTGTAAAATATTATATCAATGATGAAGTCTTTTCCAATATAGAAGGACATAAGGCAGAGAAAATTTCGGAGGATGTTATTGTAACCTTCCTGCCGGAGGACGTTGTAGATGGTCTGTATTCCGCAGTAGGGCAGGCTGGATTAAATGTTGCCAATCTGACCTTGGAGCCTATTGCTGCAATCAACGTAGCAATTCCGGAGGCCTTTCGAATGTTAAATATTGCACTGGTTGATGTGGGAGCCGGAACATCCGACATCTGTGTCACCAGAGACGGAAGCATTATTGCATATGGCATGATTCCTTATGCCGGAGATGAGCTGACCGAATTAATTGTACAGCATTATCTGGTGGATTTTAATATGGCAGAACATATGAAGCTGACATCCGGTATGGCGGATGAAGTGGAATTTACCGATATCATGAGCATTACCCATACGATTCCATCCGAAGAAATCTGGGATTTAACCCATGATACGGTAGATAAGATTACTACTGAGGTAGCAGAGAAAATCAAAGAGTTAAATGGTGATAAATCGGTCAGTGCAGCCTTCGTAGTTGGCGGCGGCGGCAAAATCCACGGATTTACGGAAATGCTTGCAGACAAGCTTGAAATTCCAAGAGAGCGTGTAGCTTTACGTGGAGAAGAAGTTTTAAAAGAGGTTCATTTTGCACAAGAAGAGATTAAGAAAGACCCATTACTGGTAACGCCGATTGGAATCTGTCTTAATTATTATGACCAGAAGAATAATTTCATTATGGTCCGGTTTAACGGAGAACGCTTAAAGCTTTATGATAACAGCCATCTTACCATTGTGGACGCTGCATTGCAGGCGGGCTTCCCGAATGAAGCACTATTCCCAAGACGGGGCAAGGCAGTGGAGTTTACCGTAAATGGCAAGCCGAGAATCGTCCGTGGAGAACCGGGAGAATCTGCCATTGTTAAAGTGGACGGAAGAGTAGTCAGCATCAATACACCACTGGTTCCGAATTCCGAGATTACCATAGAAGCATCTACCATTGGAAAAGAAGCCGTATCTACGATTGAACAGTTAGATGAATATACATCCTCCACCATTACCTTCCAGGTCAATGGCATCAATATTACCTGTCCGAAATTTGTTCAGGTCAATGGAAGCCTTGAACCTTCTAATTATGTTATTCAGGAAGGGGACGAAATCGAAACCAGAAACTTCTATACCATTGGACAGCTGGCAGAGTTTATGGATGTGCGGATTGATGAAGAAGCCGGAATTATCTTAAATGGAAAACCGGCAGATATGGGTTCCCTTTGCTATGAGAACTTTGAAATCGAATGGAGTGCTTCTGCCTATGAAAGCGGTGAACGCCATATTTCCTATGGACAGGCAGACCACAGATTTGATGCCGGACCGGAAGAAGAAGCTTCAACAGAAGGAAGCACAGACAGTGCAGCTGAAGTTCATGAGACAGAAGCTTCTGTGGCAGCTGAATCTGTGACAGGCGAAAATGCTGCGGATGAAAATGTTGCAGATGGCATTCAAACGGCAGGTGCAGAGCCGGCAGTTGAAACGAATACAGATTCTGCAGCAGAAGCAGCAGCCGATGCACCGGTGCAGAAACCGACAGAGCCGGAAAGCAAAGAATTACATATTATTGCAAACAATCAGGAAATTACTTTAAGTGGCAAAGAAGAATATGTATTCGTGGATATTTTTGATTATATTGATTTTGATTTGTCAGCATCCCATGGAAGAGCAATTGTAACTTTAATTAATGGCATGGATGCCCAGTATACACAGGTATTGCAGGATGGCGATAAAATTGAAGTGTACTGGAAAGAGAATTACTAAATAGAAAGAGACATAAGAAAATGGAATTATGCAGTATTGCAAGTGGAAGCAGTGGAAACTGTATCTACGCAGGAACAGAAAGCAGCCATCTGATGATTGATGCCGGAATCAGTGGAAAGCGCATTGAAGCAGGATTAAACAGTATCGGTTTGAAAACCGCGGAAATGCAGGCACTGCTTGTGACCCACGAACATTCAGATCACATTTCCGGTCTTGGCGTGGTAGCAAGAAAATATGGAATTCCAATCTATGCCACGGCAGAGACCATTGAGGCAGTCAAAGGGATTTCCAGTGTGGGAAAAGTAGATGAGACATTGTTTCATCCTATCGAAGCAGGAGTGGAATTTCAGATTGGAGATATTACGGTGGAGCCGGTATCCATTTCCCATGATGCCGCAAATCCGGTGGCATACATCATGAAACAGTCAGATAAAAAGATGGCGGTCATTACCGATTTGGGGAAATATGACAATTATCTTATAGACAAGCTGCAGGATTTAGATGTATTATTGTTAGAAGCAAATCATGATGTGCGTATGCTTCAGGTGGGCAGTTATCCTTATCCTCTGAAACAGCGGATATTAGGGGACAGAGGACATCTTTCCAATGAGAGCAGTGGACAATTTTTAGGGCAGCTTCTGCATGATAAGTTTAAAAAAGTAGTATTGGGGCATCTGAGCAAGGAAAATAATCTGGCAGAACTGGCATATGAGACAGTGCGCCAGGAAGTAGAACAGGGTGAGAACCCGTACCACGGAAATGATTTTCCAATCCAGGTAGCAAAGCGGGACGAAGTGTCTGAGCTTATCCGGATTTAAGAATATTAAGAAAGCAAAAATAAGAGGAGAACAAAATGGAAAAGACACAGAGCAAGACAATTATTACTGTAGTAGGAAAAGATACTGTAGGAATTATCGCAAAAGTTTGTACTTATTTATCAGAACAGCATATCAATGTACTGGATATTTCACAGACTATCATTGACGGATTCTTCAATATGATGATGATTGTTGATTTAAATACATCCAAAACACCATTTGCTGAGTGTTCTGCAGCACTGGAAAAATTAGGTGAGGAAATCGGTGTTACCATCAAATGTCAGAGAGAAGAAATCTTTGATATGATGCACAGAATTTAATACGACTTACATAAAAGGGAACTGCTGTTGGCAGGTCACTAAGGCGTATCAATGAAAATACAGGAAATGAGCTGCGTAGAAAGGCAGAATATAGGAGACAAAAAATGATTAATATAATGGAAGTAAGCGAAACCAATAAAATGGTGGAGCATGAGAACTTAGATGTCCGTACCATTACCATTGGAATCAGTCTTTTGGATTGTATTGATTCTGATTTAAAGAAGTTAAACGATAACATTTATAAGAAAATTACTACAGTGGCAAAGGATCTGGTATCAGCAGGAAATCAGATTGAGCAGGAATTTGGAATTCCAATCGTAAATAAAAGAATTTCCGTTACACCAATTGCACTGGTTGGCGGGGCAGCCTGCAAGACACCGGAAGATTTTGCAACCATCGCAGATACTATGGATGCAGCAGCCAAAGCAGTAGGAGTAAACCTAATTGGTGGATATTCTGCACTGGTATCCAAGGGAATGACAAAGGCAGATGAGCTTTTAATCCGTTCTATTCCAATGGCACTTTGCCGTACCGAAAGAGTCTGCAGTTCTGTAAATCTTGCATCCACAAAAACCGGAATTAACATGGATGCTGTAAAATTAATGGGAGAGATTCTCTTAGAGGTGGCAGAGCAGTCTAAGGACAGAGATTCTGTAGACTGTATGAAACTGGTTGTATTCTGTAATGCACCGGATGACAACCCGTTTATGGCAGGCGCATTCCATGGTGTAACAGAGGCAGATGCGGTAATCAATGTTGGTGTCAGCGGACCGGGTGTTGTAAAGACTGCACTGGAAAAAGTCCGTGGAGAGAACTTTGAAGTATTATGTGAGACTATTAAGAAGACTGCATTTAAAGTAACCCGTGTAGGTCAGCTTGTAGCACAGGAAGCGTCGAGAATTTTAAATATTCCATTTGGTATTGTAGATTTATCTCTGGCACCAACTCCTGCAATCGGAGACAGTGTAGCAGATATTCTTTGTGAAATTGGTCTTGAATATGCAGGTGCACCGGGAACGACAGCAGCCCTTGCTCTTTTAAATGACCAGGTTAAGAAGGGCGGCGTAATGGCATCTTCTTATGTTGGTGGTTTAAGTGGTGCATTTATTCCGGTCAGTGAAGACCAGGGAATGATTAATGCAGTACAGGCAAATGCCATTACACTGGAAAAATTAGAAGCAATGACCTGTGTATGTTCCGTAGGTCTTGATATGATTGCAATTCCGGGTGATACCAAGGCAACTACCATTTCCGGTATTATTGCAGATGAAATGGCACTTGGAATGATTAACCAGAAGACTACAGCAGCCCGTCTGATTCCGGTAATCGGAAAGGGAGTAGGCGATACTGTAGAATTTGGTGGATTATTCGGCTATGCACCGATTATGCCGGTAAACCAGTATTCCTGTGATGCATTTATCAACCGTGGGGGAAGAATTCCTGCACCAATTCACAGCTTTAAGAACTAGGATTTTTTGAAATGGAGAAAGAAAATGAGTGATATCCGTAAACTTGTGTTTTTTGAACGAGGCGTAGAAACATTAACTTATTTTTCGCATGAGATGGCAGCGTCATTTCGCAAGATGGGATATCAGATTTTCTTCTTCGACATTCAGGCAGAATATGCTGACACGAAACGATTAAGCCGCTTTTAAAAAGTGGCGAGACCGCAGTCATTACCTTTAACTTTATCGGATTAAGCGGAGAGGAGTTCCTGCTGGAGACAGAGTCTCAGTCTGTCTTTGCCAGCAGAAATATTCCGGTCTACTGTATTCTTGTGGACCATCCGTTGTATTATCATAAGCAGCTTGATGAGACAATTCCGAATCTGACTGTGTTCTGTATCGACCGTCAGCATATTTCTTATATGAAACGGTTTTATAAAGGGATTCCCTGTCATTTTTTACCATTGGCAGGGAATTTTCTGATGGATGGGGAAGAGCGAGTCCCAACAGATTTTATTCCATATGAGAACCGGGAATATGAAGTGGGTTTTATCGCAAACTATGTGCATCTTCCGGCAATTGAAGAGCATTTTACCAGCCAGACGAAGGAATATATTGATTTCTATCATGAGATATTAAATTATCTCCGCCTGCATCCGTCAGAGCCGTTAGATTCTGCCATGGAGCATTTTGTCCGCCGGGAGATTCCGGAAGTAACGGAGCGGGAGCTGATGGCATGCTTTGCAGGAATGCTTTTTTTGGATATGTATAACCGGACTTATTTCCGTGGAGAAACGGTGCGGACATTGGTAGACAATGGAGTACGGGTACATGTTTTTGGCAAAGGATGGGAGAATCTTAAGGTAAAGCATCCGGAGAATCTTATTTTAAACGGAAGACAGATTGATTCTGCCGAATGCGTAAAAATCATCCGGAATACAAAGCTTGCATTGAATACCATGCCGTGGTTTAAGGATGGAGCCCATGACAGAATTTTTACAGCCATGTTAAATAAAGCAGTATCCCTGACAGATGGCAGCATTTATTTAAAGGAGCGTTTCTGCGATGGAAAAGATCTGGCATTTTATGAGTTAGAGCATCTGGATACATTGCCGGAACAGGTATTATCCATGCTGGGACATCCGAAGAAAATGAAAGAAATCATAGAATATTCTTATGAACGGGCACTTAAGGAAGATACCTGGGCGAACCGTGCAGAACGTCTGAGAGAGTTCTTATAGAAATAGAAAATCTTATGAAGGGGAGTCCTTAGAGGAAGAATTCCTTGACAAGTGTTTTGGAATATGTTTTACTAAATTCAGGTCATATGACTGACGGAACCGTGGGAATAACCACATGAAGTATGACCTGAGGAAGCCGACCGTCTGGGCAGTTAAGCTCGGGATACGTGTCGGTATTTTTTATGCATGCAAACAGGAAAAGTCACAGGAAAAATTCGAAAGGGAAAGAGACTTTGACGGAAAGCTGCAGCAACTTTAAAAATTACATGGAGCGTAAGAAGGAGGAACAAAAATGAAGATGACTTCATTAGCAGAAGAACTTGGAAGCACTACTTATCCGGGAAGAGGAATTGTAATTGGAAAGTCGAAGAATGGAAAGTATGCGGTAACTGCTTATTTTATCATGGGAAGAAGCGAGAACAGCCGTAACCGTGTATTTGTTGAGGATGGAGAAGGAATCCGTACCCAGGCATTTGACCCTGCAAAATTAAGTGACCCAAGTCTTATTATTTATGCACCGGTTCGTGTACTGGGCAATAAGACCATTGTAACCAATGGAGACCAGACAGATACCATTTATGAACTGATGGATAAACAGCAGACCTTCGAACAGGCATTAAGAACCAGAGAATTTGAGCCGGACGCACCTAACTATACACCGCGTATTTCCGGAATCATGCATGTGGAAGATGGAAAATACAATTATGCAATGTCTATTTTAAAGAGCAACAATGGTAATCCGGATGCCTGCAACCGTTATACATTTGCTTATGAGAATCCGGTAGCAGGAGAAGGACATTTCATTCATACTTATATGAATGATGGCAATCCATTACCAAGCTTTGAAGGCGAGCCGGTACTGGTTGATATCGGAGATGACATTGATGCATTTACCGAGCTGGTATGGAATAACCTGAATGCAGACAATAAGGTATCCTTATTTGTAAGATATATTGATATTGAAACCGGAAAATATGAAAGCCGCATTGTAAACAAGAACAAATAGGATTTTGTGAATAAGATTCGTGCGAGAGAGGAAAATAAAATGAAAGAATTAGAATTAAAATATGGTTGTAACCCAAATCAGAAACCATCCAGAATTTACATGGAAAATGGCAAATTGCCAATCAAAGTATTAAATGGTAAACCAGGTTATATTAACTTCTTAGACGCATTCAATGGCTGGCAGTTAGTAAAAGAATTAAAGAAAGCAACCGGACTTCCGGCAGCCACTTCTTTTAAACATGTTTCTCCGGCAGGTGCAGCAGTGGGACTTCCACTTTCTGAAGTAGAGCGTAAGATTTACTGGGTAGATGACATGGATGTAGAATTTACACCGATTGCCAATGCATATGCAAGAGCAAGAGGCGCTGACCGTATGTCCTCTTTCGGAGATTTCATTTCTCTTTCTGATGTCTGTGATAAAGCAACCGCACTTTTAATTAAAAGAGAAGTATCTGATGGAGTCATTGCACCGGGCTATGATGATGACGCATTAGAAATTTTAAAAGCAAAGAAAAATGGCAATTACAATGTCATTGAAATTGATCCTGACTATATTCCAGACCCAATCGAGCGGAAACAGGTATTTGGCGTTACCTTTGAGCAGGGAAGAAATGAGTTAAATATTGACGAGCATTTCTTTGACAATATTGTAACCGAAAACAAAGAGCTGCCGGAATCAGCAAAGAGAGATCTGGCAATTTCCATGATTACTTTAAAATATACACAGTCTAACTCCGTATGTTATGTAAAAGACGGACAGGCAATCGGTATTGGTGCCGGACAGCAGTCCCGTATCCACTGTACCAGATTAGCAGGCTCCAAAGCAGATAACTGGTGGTTACGCCAGTCTCCACAGGTACTGAATCTGCCATTTTTAGATAAAATCCGCAGAGCTGACCGTGATAATGCAATCGACCTTTACATTGGCGAGGATTATATGGACGTACTTGCAGATGGCGAATGGGAGAAGATATTTAAGACCAGACCTGCTGTATTTACGGCAGAAGAAAAACGTGCATGGTTAGATAAGAATACCGGAGTATCTCTTGGCTCTGATGCGTTCTTCCCATTTGGAGATAACATCGAGCGCGCCCACAGAAGTGGCGTGCAGTATGTAGCACAGCCGGGCGGATCTATCCGTGATGACCATGTAATCGAAACCTGTAACAAATATGGTATGGTGATGAGCTTTACCGGAATCCGTCTGTTCCACCACTAAGAGCTGGAAAATCAGATAGGATTTGAAAGATAAGATTTTGTTTTGTGAAAGGACATTTAGTTCCTGCTATAAAATTCCGCAGTTACTAAGCAGTTTGTTTTTCTTTTTGAGATAAAAACAGTCTTTCCAATGTTTGACAAGATGTCTGTACGGTTCGTCGAAGTACGGATGCATAATAAAGGCTGTTAGGGGCACTTGGAATTTCGTCTGGCAACAGGCAACGCTGGCACAGGGATGTGCCAGCGAGGCGCATTTGAACATGGATGTGAATTTGCGCCGGTTGCCAGATAATGTGATGTATTATCCGAAATTCCCAGTGCCCCTTGCAGGCTTTATAGAGCATCCGTACCCGACGGACAGTGCAGACATCCAGTCAAAGCAACGGAAAGACAGTTTACATTCAAGAAAAACAAACTGCTAAGAACTGCTGAAATTTTACTGCAAAAGAACTAAGATGTCCTTTTACAATCAAAATCTTAGTTCTTATCAAACGCTCTTTTGATTTTTCCACCAACCAAATGGTGGAATCAGACGGCACGGCAAATTCACACCCTTACAATATTGCGTACAAATTCGCTTCTGGCATCCTGCCCGGTTTTCCCGGACAAGATGTTTTCATATAATTCTCCGGCAAAGACATCCAGATCAAAAAGGCGTGCAGCATCAGAAGATAGCATAGAGGCTGCGTTGGCACTCTTAGAAATCATCGGAACATCCGCATAATTGCTTAAAATCGTGAGGAGCCGGGAGGCGTCTTTGCGGAATCCTAAGATACGAAGATAAGGAATGTAATCTAAGGATTTTCCCAAACGATAATCTTCAGATGTAATCTGAAGCAGAAGGTGCGTGAAAATCCGGCTGATTCTGGTATAAGTCATATCCTTTGTTTTCAGTAACTGGCAGAACTGCTCAAAGGAATGAAACTGTTTTTGCAAATTTTTTATCCGGTGGGCAATTGCTTCATTGGAATCACCACAGAAAGCCAGTTGTGCTTCACTCTGCTGTAACAGAAGGTAAGAGAGCGGAGCAGAAAAATCATTGGCAGAAACCGGCAGATAAAGATTAAGATATTCTTTTAAAATAGAATAAGCAGCTTCCGGCAGATATGGATTTAATGTAGTGATGTCATTCCAGCCGTTTGAAAGAAGTTCTTTTCTTATGGCAGTGGCAGAGGAAAGACTGCTGTTAAGTGCCGCTTCGTGATAGCCGTCTCCGGTCCGCTGAATCAGATAAGGGGTGATGGCGGCGTTCTGAGCCTGAATCGCTTTTAAATATTCAATAGCAAGAATATTATTTGGCTCATTTAAAAGGCAGGCAAGTTCATCGGCCGGGATTTGCTGGTTGGCTTCTTTTAAATAGCTGCATACCGCCTGACTTCTTGCGGCAGGATAGGACATTCCTTTTTTGAGACAGGAAGAGAGAAATTCTTTGTAGTCCTCTGGTTCGGATACGAGCAGGGAAGCAACTTCTTTTAATAAAGAAAGGTTGTCTGTTTCTGCACCAAAGCAGAGGGTGTCTACGCAGCCACATTTACGCATAAGTGCAACACCTGCAGAAGCAAAAAGTTCGGCAGAAGCAGTTGCCCAGAGGGCTGGCAGCTCAATTACCAGGTCAGCACCGCAGCTTAAAGCCATTTCTGTTCGTGCATATTTGTCAATAAGAGCCGGTTCTCCCCGCTGGACGAAATTTCCACTCATGGCTGCGATAACGAAGTCAGCCTGGGTCAGGGAACGGATTTTTTCTATTTGGTAAGCATGACCGTTATGAAACGGATTGTATTCTGCAATGATTCCTATGATGTGCATAAGTCCTCCAAAGTTACAAATAATATAGTTCTATCATAGCATTATTCCCATATTTTTGGCAAATTACTTATGGAAAGTATTCATAAGAAGAATTTCGAAAAAATATTTTTCTTTGCATTTTTTCAGACACTGTACTTGAACACCATTTAAAATAGGCGTATACTAAACATACATATGCGGATTTGTAACAATGAACCGTAAAAAAATAGCAGTGAGGAGAAAACAGATGAACGTATTAGTTATTAACTGTGGAAGTTCTTCTTTGAAGTATCAGCTTATTAATTCAGATACAGAAGCTGTACTGGCTAAAGGACTTTGTGAAAGAATCGGAATTGATGGAAGATTAGTATACCAGCTTGCTGGTCATGATAAAGAGATAACAGAAGCACCAATGCCGACCCATAAAGAAGGTATCCAGATGGTATTGGATGCACTGGTAAACCCAAAGACAGGTGCGGTAAAGAGTCTTTCTGAAATTGATGCAGTAGGACATCGTGTCGTACATGGTGGTGAGAAATTTGCCCAGTCTGTTGTATTAAATGAAGAAGTATTGGCAAAAGTGGAAGAGTGTAATGAGCTTGCACCACTTCATAACCCTGCAAACTTAATTGGTATTCGTGTATGTCAGGAACTTATGCCTGGTGTACCAATGGTAGGTGTGTTTGATACCGCTTTCCATCAGACCATGCCGCAGAAGGCTTATCTTTATGGTCTGCCATATGAATATTATGAAAAATACAAGGTAAGACGTTACGGTTTCCACGGAACAAGCCACAGCTTCGTATCCAAACGTCTGGCTGAGTTCTTAAATCTTGATTATAACAATTCCAGACTGATTGTTGCCCACCTTGGAAACGGCGCATCCATCAGTGCTGTATTAGATGGTAAATGTGTAGATACCTCTATGGGACTTACTCCATTAGAGGGACTTGTAATGGGAACACGTTCCGGTGACATTGACCCGGCAATCATGGAATTCATTGCAAAGAAAGAAAACCTTGACATCGACGGAATTATGGATGTATTAAATAAGAAATCCGGTGTAGAGGGACTTTCCGGTGTATCCAGTGATTTCCGTGACCTCGAGGCTGCTTATCATGAAGGAAATCCAAGAGCAATTGCAGCATGTGAAGTATTTGCTTACCGTGTAGCAAAATATATCGGTGCTTATGTGGCTGCAATGAACGGAGTAGATGCCATTGCATTTACCGCAGGAATTGGTGAGAATACATCCTTCATCCGTGAGAAGATTCTTGCATACTTCGGATATCTTGGAATTACCATGGATAAGGAAGCAAATATGGTTCGTGGAGAGGATAAGATTATTTCTACTCCGGATTCCAAAGTAACCGTATGCATTATCCCGACCAACGAGGAACTTGCAATTGCAAGAGAAACCGTAGCTTTGGTAGGCTAAAAAAGGAAAAATATTGTTGACAAAAGCTATAGTGCTATGTATAATTGTTTAGGTGTGAAAAGGAGACAAACGTGATATTAGATTTAACCGATGTATGTTCATGTGAAAATAAAGAGCTTACGAAAGAGGCTGTAATTGAATTGACATCCTTTGATTCGAAGTTAGGTGTGTTTCCATTCATAGAGAAAAAGCCATTCGAGCTGCGTATCGTTAACGAAGAGAATAAGGATTTACTGATTCACGGAGAAACGGACGTAAGGATAGCAATACCATGTGACCGCTGCTTGGAAGAAGTTCCAACAGATTTCCACCTTGTATTCGATAAGAAGTTCCCATTGGAAGATGCGGATGCTTCGGAAGAAGAGATGGATGAGGCAGACTACATGAAAGGATTTCAGCTTGATATTGATAAAATGGTCTATGATGAAATCTTGGTGAACTGGCCAATGAAGGTTCTGTGCAGAGAGGATTGCAAGGGGATTTGTAAGAAATGCGGTACGAATCTGAATGTCAAGACTTGTGACTGCGAGAAATCTGAGCTGGACCCGAGAATGGCAGCAATTCAAGATATTTTCAATAAATTTAAGGAGGTGTAACCAGATGTCAATTTGTCCAAAGAACAAATCTTCCAAAGGAAGAAGAGATAAAAGAAGAGCAAACTGGAAAATGACTGCTCCAAGTTTAGTAAAATGCAGTAAGTGCGGCGCTTTGATGATGCCTCACAGAGTATGTAAGAACTGCGGTTCATACAACAAGAAAGAAATTATTCCTCAGGACTAATTAAGAAGTGACCCGGGAGTGTTTGTAAAAACACTCCCTTTTTACTTTCTGAAAAAGATAGGCATTTGCAAAACAGATTCTGTTTTGTGGATGCCTATTCATAGAAAAGGAGAAGGTATGAGCAATATTTTTAATTATAATAATAAGTTCTTTAGCGCATTTGATAAAGTGATTAACATATTTTGCTTGAGTTTAATCTGGTTCATGGCATGTATTCCGGTTTTTACCATTGGAGCATCCTGCACTGCACTTTATTATGCAGTGAATAAAGTAATCCGCCATGGCAGAGGATATATCTGGAAAGAGTTCTGGTCATCTTTCCGTTCTAATTTTAAACAGGCAACCGTAATCTGGCTGATTTTTCTATTAATTGGTCTTATTATGGGAGCAGACTGGTTTATTATGTTTCAGTTTATGAAAGCCGGAGCAGCATGGGGCAAGGCTTTTGTGATTTTTGTTGTTATGCTGGTATTTGAGATTGCAATCTGGTTATATGTATATCCGAACATTGCCCGTTTTGAAAATACCAATAAAGCAATTGTAAAGAATGCGGCACTGATGTCATTTGCACATCTGCCAAAGACCATTCTTATGCTGGTGATTTTACTGGTAATTGCATTTTTGGTATATCTGATTCCATTTTTTTTAATCTTTGCACCGGCAACATTTATTGCAATTCAGAATGGAATTATGGAGAAGATTTTCTTGCGTTATATGTCAGAAGAGGATATTGCCAAAGAAGAGGAGCGGAACCGGGAATATTTCAATTAGTTTTCTGTTGATTTCTATGGAAAGTTATAGTATATTTCAATATAGGCTTAATGTGATGGCAGATTTACAGGAGGAATGTATATGCAGGAAGTCATTAGAGTGGCAGTTGATGCAATGGGAGGCGACAACGCGCCGGGCGAAATTGTAAAAGGTGCCATCGAGGCAGTAAATACACGCAGAGATATACAGGTTGTACTGGTTGGACAGCAGGAGGTTATTGCTGAAGAATTGAAAAAGTATACCTATGAGAAAGACCAGATTGAAATTAAGAATGCAACAGAAGTAATTGAGACTGCGGAACATCCGGTAAATGCAATTCGTAAGAAAAAGGATTCATCAATTGTTGTGGGAATGAATATGGTAAAACAGAAGGAAGCAGATGCATTTGTATCGGCAGGAAGTTCCGGAGCCGTATTAGTTGGTGGACAGGTGATTGTAGGAAGAATCCGTGGTATCGAGCGTCCGCCTTTGGCACCGCTGATTCCGACCGAGACAGGAGTATCCCTGCTCATTGATTGTGGAGCAAATGTAGATGCCCGTTCTTCACATCTGGTACAGTTTGCCAGGATGGGTTCCATTTATATGGAAAATGTTGTGGGAATCAAGAACCCGAGAGTTGCAATCGTAAATATCGGAGCAGAAGAAGAAAAAGGAAATGCACTGGTAAAGGAAACATATCCTTTATTAAAAGAATGCAAGGATATCAATTTTGTGGGAAGTATTGAAGCAAGAGAGATACCACATGGCGGAGCAGATGTCATTGTCTGTGAAGCGTTTGTAGGAAATGTAATCCTTAAACTTTATGAAGGACTTTCCAGTACGCTGATTGGTGTAGTAAAGCAGGGAATGCTCAGCAGCCTAAAGAGTAAGATTGGTGCAGCATTGGCATTGCCGGCACTGAAGAAGACATTAAAATCTTTCGATGCATCCCAGTATGGCGGGGCACCATTGCTTGGACTGAATGGACTGGTGGTTAAAACACATGGAAGCTCCAAGGCGAAGGAAGTAAAGAATTCCATCATTCAGTGTGTTACATTTAAAGAACAGGATATCAATAATAAAATCAAAAAAAATATAGTAATTTCTGAAACAGAAGAATAGAAAGGAAAAGATTATGGAATTTGAAAAACTGAAAAAAATTATTGCAGAAGTCCTGAATGTGGACGAAGAAGAGATTAGTATGGAAACTACTTTTGTAGATGACCTTGGCGCAGATTCATTGGATGTTTTCCAGATTATCATGGGTCTGGAGGAAGAATTTGATATTGAGATTCCAAATGAAGAAGCAGAGAAAATTGTTACTGTAGGCGATGCGGTAGAGCAGATAAAGAGTGCGCTGAACTAAAAGCAGAATAGATAGTATTCTTCAAAGGAAGCATATTGTGCGAAAGAGTCCGGCATGCCGGATTCTTTTTTGCTTTACAGGAAATTTCTTTCCTGTAAAGTAAAAAACGCTCCGCGAGGATGCACACTGCGGCGTATAAGGTAGATGTCGCAAGCGACCGCCGCAGGCGGCTTGCAAAGCGTGTTTCCCGTAGTTTGCGGGCAGCATCGACAGTTAGAAGGAGAAAACAGTGAGCAGATTACATGAATTTGAAGAAGTGATAGGATATCATTTCAACAATCAGGGATTATTAAGACAGGCATTAACCCATAGTTCCTATGCCAATGAAAGACATATGAAGAAGCACTCGGATAATGAGCGGCTGGAATTCTTAGGCGATGCAGTGCTTGAGGTTACATCCAGTGAATTCTTATACCAGAAGTATCCGGATTATTCGGAAGGTGAACTGACCAAGCTCCGGGCAAGTCTTGTGTGTGAGCCGACACTGGCATTTTGTACCAGAGCAATTGATTTGGGAAAATATCTGTATCTGGGAAAAGGAGAGGATTTAACAGGAGGAAGAAATCGGAAATCCATTCTTTCGGATGCATTGGAGGCAGTAATAGGAGCAATTTTTCTGGATGGTGGTTTTGCTAATGCAAAAGAGTTTGTGTTAAAATACATTTTGACAGACATTGAGCACAAACAGCTCTTTTATGATAGCAAGACTATCCTGCAGGAGATAGTACAGGCAGGATATAATGAAGAACTGAATTATCAGTTGATCCGGGAAGAAGGACCGGATCATGATAAGCGGTTTGTGGTAGAAGCCAGAATCGGAGAAAAGTCCATTGGAGAGGGAATGGGACATACAAAGAAAGCAGCAGAACAGGAAGCTGCATATCAGGCGCTGCTTAAGCTGAAACAGCAGGAGAATAAGCGCTCTTAAACGGAGGAAGTTATGTATCTCAAAAGTATTGAAATTCACGGTTTTAAATCATTTGCAAATAAAATTGTATTTGATTTTCACAACGGAATCACAGGCATTGTGGGGCCAAACGGTAGTGGAAAAAGTAATGTTGCGGACGCAGTGCGCTGGGTATTGGGAGAACAGAGTGCCAAGCAGCTACGTGGTGCAAGCATGCAGGATGTTATTTTTGCGGGAACAGAGAATCGTAAGCCATTAAGTTATGCATATGTTGCGATTACATTAGACAATGCAGACCATCAGCTTGCGGTAGATTATTCAGAAGTAACGGTAGCCCGAAGAGTATACCGTTCCGGAGAAAGTGAATATCTTATCAATGGCAATCCATGCCGTCTGAAGGATGTAAGCGAGCTTTTTTATGATACCGGTATCGGTAAAGAAGGTTATTCTATTATCGGACAGGGTCAGATTGAGCGAATCTTAAGCGGTAAGCCGGAGGAAAGAAGAGAACTTTTCGATGAAGCGGCAGGAATTGTAAAATATAAGAGAAGAAAAGTAACCGCCCAGAAGAAATTAGAAAGTGAGCGGGAGAACCTGGTACGTGTCAATGACATTTTGACAGAGTTGGAGCGTCAGGTAGGACCGTTGGAGAAACAGTCAGAGACCGCAAGAATCTATCTTAAGAAAAAGGAAGAGTTAAAGACCTTGGATGTTAACATGTTCCTTTTAGAGATGGAGCGGATTGAGACCCAGACCAAAGAAGTAGAAGAAAAGTTTAAAATTGCAGATACCCAGTTAAAAGAAGACAACGAGGCATACGAGAATATCAAAGCGGAGTATGAGAAAAAAGAGCAGGACATGGAAGAAATGGATGCGAAAATCACAGAAATCCGCGAAGAACTCAGCAATACCAATGTCATGAAGGGAAAACTGGAAGGTCAGATTAATGTATTAAATGAGCAGATTAAGGCTGCACAGATGACAGATGACAGCTTAAAAGCACGTTTGGAGCAGTTAGAAAGTGACCGGAAAGAAAGAAAAGAACAGCAGGAGCATTATCTTGCACAGAAGCAGGAAATTGACAGCCAGGTAGCAGAGATTGAAGCACGCAAGCAGGCAGCTTCTGATGAGTTGGAAAAGATTCAGAAGGAAATTGCCCGCTGTACACAGGGCATCGAAGAAGGCAAGAATGAGATTATCGAGATTCTGAATAATAAAGCTTCCACAAAAGCAAAATTACAGAAATTCGATACCATGGCAGAGCAGGTAAATATCCGCAAAGCCCAGTTGAATCAGCGTCTTTTAAAGCGTAAAAGCGAAGAAGCAGATTTGCAGAGTGTATTGTCAGAATATCAGGACAAATTAGCAGAAGTAAATCGTGAGATTGAAGCATTAAAGGCAAAAGAAAAAGAGACCGCAGACTTAATTCAAAGCTGGCGTAAGAAAACAGCAGAGAACCGGAGTGCCTTAGAAAAAGCAACTATTGATTATAATAAGGGAGAATCCCGTCTTGAGACCTTAAAAAATATTGCAGAGCGTTATGAAGGCTATGGAAACAGTATCCGTAAGGTAATGGAGCAGAAGGATAAGGAAGGCGGAATCCTCGGCGTTGTGGCAGACCTCATTCAGGTGGACAAGAAGTATGAGACAGCCATTGAAGTTGCACTCAGTGGAAACATCCAGAACATTGTTACGAAAGACGAGCAGACAGCAAAGAAAATGATTGCTTATCTGAAACAGAATCGTCTG
This sequence comes from Roseburia sp. AF42-8, assembly GCF_003435965.1. Classification (NCBI taxonomy): domain Bacteria; kingdom Bacillati; phylum Bacillota; class Clostridia; order Lachnospirales; family Lachnospiraceae; genus Roseburia; species Roseburia sp. AF42-8. The sequence goes on along the minus strand of NZ_QTVB01000024.1, from coordinate 18,440 downwards.
GGACGTGCCACATTCCTGCCGCTGACCAGTGTTACCGGTAAGGATAACAGCAAGCAGGATGTATTCTTAAAAGAAGAAGGCGTAATCGGAAAGGCAGATACGCTGGTAAAACATGATGCAAAATTTGACGGTGTAATGTCCTATCTTCTTGGAAGAGTCTTTGTTATGGACTCCATTGACCATGCGTTGGCACTGGCGAAGAAGAGCCATTATTCTTTACATATGGTAACCTTGGAGGGTGAGTATTTAAGCCCGGGTGGTTCCATTGCCGGTGGTGCCTTTAAGAATACCGGTAATCTTCTGGGAAGAAAACGCGAAATTGACGATTTGACGAAGAGACTGGAAGAACTGAAGAAAACCATTGCATCCTGCAAGGAGCGGAGCGAAGAAATCCGCACTGCACAGGAACTTGCCATGCAGGATATGGAAAAGGTACGGACTGATTTACAGGAACAGTATTTACAGCAGAATACAGCCAGGATGAATGTAGACCGTACCTTGCAGCAGAAGAATGAAAGCGAGAGCGTATTTGAAGGTTTAAAGAATGAGAGCCAGGATATTGAAGAACAGTTGACGGATATTAAGAAGGGCAAGGAACGTACGGAAGAGGAAATCAAAGAAGCAGAAGTACGGGAAGAAGAAATCAAAGCCCAGGCAGAGCAGTTCCAGGTAATTTTAGAAGAACAGATGAAACTGGAAGAGGCTGCAACTGAAGCTGTTTCCAAGGTGCAGTTAGAGGAAGCCGGATTCACACAGAAACAGGAATTCATACAGGAAAACTTAGAACGTGTGGAAGAAGAGTTAGAGCGTGTATACAAGAATCAGGAGTCTTTGAAGAATCAGTCAGCAGAATCCAAAGAAGATGCAAAACGTCATGAGACAGACATTGAAGCCATCCGAAAGACCATTCTTGCATCCGATGAGAATTATGCGGCATTGAATCAGAAGCTTTCTGAGAGCATTGTTGCAAAAGAACAGATGTCAGCAGAGTATAAGGGATTCTTTGAACGAAGAGAAGAGATTTCCAAGCGGATTGCAAATCTTGACAAAGAGATTTTCCGACTGAACAGCCAGAGAGAGAAGTTAGAAGAGGCAGGTGAATACCAGACCAATTATATGTGGGAGGAATATGAGCTGACTCCGCATAACGCATTGCTGCTTCGCAATGAAGAATATCAGGATTTGCCGGAACTTAAGAAACAGATTTACGGTATCAAGGATGATATCCGAAAATTGGGTGATGTCAATGTCAATGCCATTGAAGAATATAAAGAAATCAGTGAACGTTATACGTTTTTAAAGACGCAGCATGATGATTTAGTAGAAGCAGAGCAGACGCTGGTGGGTATCATTGAAGATCTGGATACCGGAATGCGCAAGCAGTTTACCGAGAAGTTTGCGGAAATCCAGCATGAATTTGACAAGGCATTTAAGGATCTCTTTGGTGGTGGTAAAGGAACCTTAGAGTTAGTCGAGGATGAGGACATCTTAGAGTGCGGCATCCGTATTATTGCGCAGCCACCTGGAAAGAAGCTGCAGAACATGATGCAGTTGTCCGGTGGAGAGAAATCGTTGACAGCCATTGCACTGTTATTTGCAATTCAGAACTTAAAGCCATCCCCATTCTGTCTTTTAGACGAGATTGAGGCAGCGTTAGATGATTCTAACGTAGGACGTTTTGCAAAATATCTGCATAAATTAACGAAGAATACGCAGTTTATTATCATTACGCACCGAAGAGGAACCATGGCAGCAGCCGACCGCCTGTACGGAATTACCATGCAGGAGAAGGGTGTATCCACACTGGTAAGTGTAAATCTGATTGAAGAAGATTTAGATAAATAAGAGAAATGAACAGAGAAAGAAGTGACAAGATGGAAGAAGAAAAGAAAGAGAAAAAAGGCTTTTTTGCCCGCCTTGTATCAGGATTAACCAAGACAAGGGATAACATTGTATCCGGTATTGATTCTGTATTTCATGGATTTTCACATATTGATGATGATTTCTATGAAGAAATCGAAGAGATTCTGATTATGGGAGACCTTGGTGTACATGCCACAGAGGCAATTTTGGACAAGTTAAAGGAACGTGTCAAAGAAGAAAAAATCAAAGAGCCGGCAGACTGTAAAGAGCTTCTGATTCAGAGTATCAAAGAGCAGATGGATGTAGGCGAGACTGCATACCGCTTCGAGGAAGAAAAATCTGTCGTTTTAGTCATTGGTGTAAACGGAGTCGGAAAGACAACCTCTGTTGGCAAGCTGGCAGGTAAATTAAAGAGTCAGGGTAAACGCGTGGTTTTAGCTGCGGCAGATACCTTCCGTGCAGCGGCAGGAGACCAGTTAAAGGAATGGGCGAACCGTGCCGGAGTAGACATGATTGGCGGTCAGGAGGGTGCTGACCCGGGCTCTGTGGTATACGATGCAGTAGCAGCTGCGAAAGCAAGAAAGGCAGATGTCCTTTTGTGCGATACTGCCGGACGGCTTCATAACAAGAAAAACCTGATGGAAGAGCTTCGCAAAATCAACCGTATTCTGGAAAAAGAGTATTCCGATGCATACCGCGAGACCTTGGTAGTATTGGATGCTACAACCGGACAAAATGCACTGGCACAGGCAAGACAGTTTGCAGAGGTGGCAGACATTACCGGAATTATTTTAACGAAAATGGACGGAACCGCAAAAGGTGGTATCGCAGTTGCCATTCAGTCAGAACTTGGCATCCCTGTAAAATATATCGGTGTCGGTGAAACCATAGATGATTTACAGAAATTTGATTCCGGGCAGTTTGTAAGTGCATTGTTTGATGTAAAGGAAGATTCGGGAGAAGAAGGAGAGACAGAATGTTAACATTAGATAAATTTGAAGAAGCAAGTGAAAAAGTAAAAGAAGTAACTTTGGAGACCAAATTAATTTACAGCAATTATTTGAGTGAGCAGACCGGTAACAAAGTATATCTGAAACCAGAAAATATGCAGTTTACCGGAGCATATAAGGTACGTGGTGCCTATTATAAAATCAGCACTTTATCCGAAGAAGAAAGAGAGAGGGGACTGATTACCGCTTCCGCAGGAAACCATGCCCAGGGTGTTGCCTATGCAGCAAAATGCTATGGCTGTAAAGCAACCATCGTTATGCCAACCACAACACCACTGATTAAAGTAAACCGTACCAAGAGCTATGGTGCTGATGTAGTACTTTATGGAGATGTTTATGATGAAGCATGTGCACATGCTTATGAACTGGCTGAGAAGCATGGATATACCTTTATCCATCCTTTTGATGATTTGACGGTTGCAACCGGTCAGGGAACCATAGCCATGGAAATCTTTAAAGAACTTCCACTGGTTGAGTATATTTTAGTTCCAATCGGAGGAGGCGGACTGGCAACCGGTGTTTCCACTCTTGCCAAATTACTGAATCCAAAGATTAAAGTGATTGGTGTAGAACCGGCTGGAGCAAATTGTATGCAGGCTTCCTTTAAGGAGGGTAAGGTTACAACACTTCCGGCAGTGAATACCATTGCAGATGGTACCGCAGTAAAGACTCCGGGAGAAAAAATCTTCCCATATATTCAGAAGAACTTAGACGATATCATCACCGTAAGCGATGATGAGCTGGTCGTATCTTTCCTTGATATGGTAGAAAACCATAAGATGGTGGTAGAGAACTCCGGTTTACTTACCGTTGCCGCATTAAAGCATCTGAATGTGAAAGACAAACGGGTCGTATCCATCCTGAGCGGTGGAAACATGGATGTCATTACCATGTCTTCCGTTGTTCAGCAGGGACTTATTTTCCGCGACAGAATCTTTACTGTATCTGTACTGCTTCCGGATAAGCCGGGTGAGCTTTGTAAAGTGTCCGGAATCATCGCAAGAGAGCAGGGAAATGTTATCAAGCTGGAGCATAACCAGTTTGTAACAACCAACCGTACCGCAGCAGTTGAACTTCGCATTACATTAGAGTGCTTTGGACCGGAGCATAAACAGCAGATTATCAATGCTTTGGAAAAAGAAGGCTATAAACCAAAACAGGTTCGTACCAGCCTGTAAGGGGAAATAAGAAATTAACAGGACATATCAAATTCCTAAATTGGAAGGAGATATGTCCTTTTCTATGCGTATAGTAAGAAAAACGTTCTTTAATTGAATAGAATGAAAGAACAATATTTACAACCGTTCTTTCATATGATAGAATGAAAGAACGATTTGAAAGAGTGGTGGTATTTGTGGATTATTACATTGATAAATTGAAGTCGGTAATTGAACAGAATGGTGGAATTGCATCCGCTAAGGATTTTCATAAAGCAGGTATCGACCGGTTGCTGCTTTATGATAGTCTGGAAAAACGAATCCTCTTAAAAGAATCTCATGGAAATTATATTTTGGCAGATGAGCAGCCGGATGAATTCCGGGTTATTCAAAGCAGGTCTGATAAATTGATATTTTCCCATGGAACCGCATTATTCTTACATGGAATTTCAGACAGAGTGCCACACAAGCTGGATTTAACGGTTCCTCAGGGAGATAATGTTTCCAGGATAAAGAAGAACTATGAGAATACAAAGTTTCATTATTGTAAGAAGGAACTGTGGGATTTAGGTATTGTGATGTTGAAAAGCCCACAGGGATATGACGTTAAGGCATATGATTTGGAACGATGTATCTGTGATTTGATAAGAGATAAAAAGAGTATCGATGTTCAAGTGTATACACAGGCTCTGAAGGAGTATTTTGGTGGAAAGTGTAATCCAAGAAAGATTATCAAATATTCCAGAGCGTTTCATTTGGAACAGAAGGTTCGGACATATATGGAGGTGCTGAGTTGAAAGAGAGAACACCAGAACAATTAAAGGGACAGATAAGGAGTTTTGCAGAAAAGAGAAAGTTACAGCCACAAGAAGTATTGCAGATGTTTTTAATTGAGCGCTTCCTTGAAAGATTGGCAAAGTCATCATATAAAAATAATTTTATATTAAAAGGTGGTTTTCTAATATCATCAATGATTGGAATCTCAGAAAGAACTACCATGGATATGGATACTACGGTAACTGGAATCAATATGGAAGAAGATGAGCTAGAAAGAGTAATTCGAGAGATTCTTCTAATTGATGTTGGTGATGGCATAAAGTTTGAGTTTGAAAAGTTTGAAATAATCAGAGAAAAAGATGACTATAATAATTTCAGTGCATTTTTAGTTGCTCATTATGGAAAAATTGCAAATAAGGTGAAAGTTGACATTACTACAGGAGATGAGATAACCCCGGGAGCTGTTCGGTATTCATATAAAACAATACTGGATGACGATGAAATTAATATTAAGGCATATAATATTGAAACTATTATAGCAGAAAAGTATGAGACGATTATTAGAAGAAATATTGGAACTTCAAGAGCCAGAGACTTATATGATTTATATATGTTTTATCATATGTATAAGGAGTCGATTCATCCTGAAATGTTGAAACTTGCTGTTACAAGAACTGCAAAGAAAAGAGAATCCTTGCAGACAATGTTGGAGTGGAAAGAGATTATAGAGGATATGAGAGAGGATACAGCCTTAAAAGTTCTTTGGAATAATTATTGCGTGAACAATACATATGCAGAGAAGGTTTCTTATGAAGATGTGATGGAAATACTTCTAAGAATCGCCGAACTGCTTGAATTTTAAGTGAAAGGCTGATAGGGGGGAATAATAAGGCTGTCGCACTATCCAAGTGGGCAGCCTTTCTGAAATTTGTTTTCATAAATTAAAAGATTCTTTAATCAAAACGAGTTAATCTACATTTGGAATATGATTCTTGAAAAAGAATACTATAATTTTTCCGGCGTAAATACACCGATATCATTTCCGGTTCCGCTAAGTGGCATCTGATAACAGGCAGAGTCATTGCCGTATTTATAGAAGTAAAGGTACTGTGAGGTGGTATGTAATGCGGTATAATTACCGGATATCAGTAATTCCTCATTGCTTCCGTCGGTGAGACAGCGGTAGATACCGGCACCCTCTCCATTTTTCTGATAATAGATATAATCCCCGGTGACGTTGTAGCAGTCAATTCTGGATGGGATGATAAGGTTGGCAGTACCGCTGCTTAAGGAATAAGTGCTTAGTCCATAATCGTTGTCTCCATCCATGTAATAAGCCGTGTCATTGATTACAGTCGGTTCATAACAGGTGCAGCTATAGAGTGTAGCAACAGAGTTGTCGGCAGTATCAAGCTGCAGGAGAGAGTGGGAATCGTTTTCGCCATTAAAGTACATATACTGTCCATTAGAGGAGCAGGTCTTATAAGGAAACTTAGAAACCTGTTCTTTTTTTGTGCCGTCGATCTTTACCCGATACAGGTAGAAGCCGTTTCTTTGTCATAGTGGATATAGTAAATATAATTTCCGTACAGTCCGGCATAAAGACTTGGGTCGTCATCTAAAATGGTAACCCTGCCTCCATCACGGTTGATACGGCATAAGCTGTTAGTTCCAAAATTCAGAAAAGAGAAATTAGTATCCTTACTCTTGTTGTTTCGGATATAGTAAACATAGTGATCATCTGCATTGATATAAGAGACGTTATCATCGGAAAGCTTCTTCATATCAGAACCATCAGGATTCATGGAATAGAGTCGGTGGTTGTCGGAAGGATTACTGAAGAAAACAGTGCCGTTACTTTCACAGAAAAGTCCACCGTTATAAAGATTACCGGCAGAATTTCCATTGACATAACCGGAATTCATTTTTGTGCGGTTAAGAAAATGAATCAGACAAAACACTGTAATCAGAATAAGAATAATTGCAATCGTGATAAAGAGCTGTTTTTTTCGTTTGTTTTTCATAAGAATCCTCCTTTGATGTTATATGTAATCAGACGATTGTGAAATTTGGAAATACGACAGGAAAGAACTTTCCTATAACATTTCCAAATTCCACAATTCTTACGATAAAAATTATAACTTTCTTTCGGGAAACTTGCAACCGAAATGGGAATGGTATATGATAGAAAAAAATAATAAGGTGAAAGATAACAATGAAAGATTTAAACGAGATAAGAGCAGAAATTGACAGCGTGGACAAAGAGCTGGTGTCACTGTATGAAAAACGTATGGCACTGACCGAACAGGTGGCAGATTATAAGCTTTCTACCGGGAAAAAAGTCTTTGATAAGGCAAGGGAAGAAGAGAAGTTAGAAAAGGTAACTTCCATGGTAGATGACCCGTTTTTAAAGCGTGGAACAAGAGAACTTTTTGAACATCTGATGAGCATGAGCAGAAAACGGCAGTATCAGAAGCTGGCAGAAAAAGGCATTATGGAGCCGATACCATTTGAAGAGGTAGCGGCACTTCCGGATAAAAATATAAGAATCGTATATCAGGGAGAAGAGGGCGCATACAGCCAGATGGCAATGCAGCAGTTTTTCCATGATACCACAAACAGTTATCATGTGCAGACCTGGCGGGATGCCATGGAAGCAATCGCAAAAGGAGAAGCAGATTATGCAGTGCTTCCGATTGAGAATTCTTCTGCCGGAATTGTGTCAGAAAATTATGATTTGCTGGTAGAATATGATAATTGTATCGTGGGAGAACAGATTATTCCAATAGACCACTGCCTGCTCGGAACGAAAGGCTCAAAGCTATCTGATATTGAACAGGTATATTCCCATCCGCAGGCACTGATGCAGTGTGGCAGATATTTGGACGAGCATCGGAACTGGGAAAAACACAGCTTTAAGAATACTGCCATGGCAGCAAAAAAAGTAAAAGAAGATGGTCTCCTAAGACAGGCAGCCATTGCCAGCCGTCTTACTGCCGATATTTACAGGCTTGATATATTGGACGAGCATATCCAGGATAACAGCAATAACTGTACAAAGTTTGTCATTGTAACCGGTCGTAAGATATTCTTAAAGAATGCCGGAAAAATCAGTATCTGCTTTGAAATTCCGCATGAAAGTGGATCTCTTTATCATATGTTATCCCATTTTATTTTTAATGATTTGAACATGAATAAGATAGAATCAAGACCATTAGGAGAGCGGAACTGGGAATATCGTTTCTTTATTGACTTTGAAGGAAATTTAAATGAGAGTGCAGTAAAGAATGCATTGCATGGAATCAAAGAAGAAGCTGAAAACTTTAAAATTCTTGGAAATTATTAGAAAGACAGGTAAGACAGTAAGATGAAACATTCAGGAGAATTAATTTTATATAAGAACTTTGAAAATGGAGAATTATTTTATAATTTTACATGGATTTTGGAAAACTATGATAGTGAATTTTACAATCGGTCTGATATAGTAGAATTGTATTATAGATGTTTGAACCAACTGATTGAACTGGCAGTGAGCCACGGTTTTGAAGGAAATCTGTGGCACTGTTTTCTTGCGTTTATTATGGTAAATAATGAAAATGCCTACAGTACCGCCTGCGAAATGAAAGGAGCAGTAAACGGAAGTATCAATGCGATTGCAGCCCATGATTTTGCTATTTTAAAAGAAATGTTTGATTATAACTTAAATGAAGTGGCAAAGACTCTGGAAATTGATGATATGGATGTGCTTCAGAATTTCAAGGGACCGGATGATAATGGAAGCGTATTTAACAAACGTATCCGTGACTGCATCTGTGAACTGGCTGTAGAACTGGCAGGAGCAAAGGATACCAATGCATTTCAGGACAGCGTAACCGGATTCTATGCAAGATTTGGTGTGGGAAATCTAGGCTTACATAAGGCATTCCGTATCCAGAATACCAATGGTGTTGTAGAACTGGCACCGATTACCAGAATCGCTCATGTGAAACTCGATGACCTGGTAGGCTATGAAATTGCCAAGAAGAAGCTGGTGGATAATACAGAAGCTTTTGTAAAGGGAAAGAGTGCCAATAACTGTCTGTTGTTTGGTGATGCAGGTACCGGTAAATCAACCAGCATAAAGGCAATTGCCAATCAGTATTATGAGCAGGGACTTCGCCTGATTGAAGTTTATAAGCATCAGTTTAAAGATTTGAACACTGTTATTTCCATGATAAAGAACCGTAATTATAAATTTATTATATATATGGATGATTTATCTTTTGAGGAATTTGAAATTGAATACAAATATTTGAAAGCTGTAATTGAAGGTGGGCTGGAGAAGAAACCGGACAATGTGCTGATTTATGCAACCTCAAACCGCAGACATCTGATTCGTGAGAACTTTTCAGATAAAGAGGAAGTGCGTGAAGATATGCATACTTCTGATACCGTACAGGAAAAACTTTCACTGGTATATCGTTTTGGTGTATCTATTTACTTTGGAGCACCGACCAAGAAAGAATTCCAGCAGATTGTAGTAGAACTGGCAGAAAAGCAGGGAGTACATCTTCCGGCAGAAGAGCTTTTAGCAGAAGCCAACAAATGGGAGTTAAGTCATGGTGGACTTTCCGGAAGAACCGCACAGCAGTTTATCAATTATATGTTAGGACAGGAAGTGTAACAGAAGATTTACACAGGAGGAGGAGCACGGATGAAGACTTTTGCAGCAATTTATATCGGGTCTTATGAAATCAGCATGAAAGTGTTTGAGCTTTCCATTAAGAGAGGAATCCGGGAAATTGACCATGTCCGCCATAGAATAGAATTGGGAAGGGATGTTTATTCCCAGGGATATGTCGGATATGAGACAGCGGATGAATTGTGTCAGGTGCTGAAAGAATTCGTGGGGATTATGGAGATGTACCGGACGGATGAGTATGAAGCATATTCAGGTCTTGTCATCCGGGATGCACAGAACGAAGCATTTATTTTAGACCAGATACGGATTCGGACCGGACTTAATGTGAAAGTGCTGAGCAATTCGGAACATCGTTTTATCAGTTATAAGACGGTGGCATCCCAGAAGAATTTTGAGGATATGACCAGTCAGAATGCAGCAGTAGTTGATGTAGGTGGCGGCAGTATGCAGATAACACTTTTTGTAAAAGGAAAGGTAGTTACCACACAGCATCTTCTGATTGGAATTATGCGCGTGCAGGAGAAACTCTTTGATCTTGGCATGCAAAGTGGCAATTATGAGCAGCAGATTCAGGAGGTCGTAGATAAGGAGTTAGAGGTCTTTAAAGCTCTTTATCTGCCAAAGGATGGCATCCGTTATGTCATTTTTATGGGAGATTATATCTCTGCATTTATGCCGAAAATCAGTAAAGAAAATGGCAAATGTATGGTAGATGCGGACAAGTTCTATCGTTATACGGAGAAGCTGAGAGCCAAGAATACAGGACAGATTGCAAGAGAATTAGGAATCACCAACGAGAGTGATGCATTGCTGATTCCGGCACTGGTTATCTACCGGCAGTTAGTTGCTGCATTAAATGCGCAGAATGTTGTTGTTCCGGGTGTGAATGTAAATGATGGTATAGCATATGATTATGCACAGCGGCATAATATGGTGAAAGCAACACATGATTTCGAAGAAGATGTAATATCTGCGGCGGAATGTATGTCCAAAAGATATTTCGGCTATCAGCCACATCTTGAAGCATTAGAGCAGATGGCAGTCCAGATATTTGATGCCATGAAGAAGATTCATGGATTGGGAAACAGAGAGCGGCTGATACTAAGGACGGCAGCCATTCTCCATGACTGTGGTAAATTTGTCAGTCTGGTTAATGGACCGCAGTGCTCCTATGACATTATTATTTCTTCGGAAATTATTGGATTGACTCATCTGGAGCGTGAAATTGTGGCGTCTACGGTACTTTATAATACACTACCGATAGACAGCTATGACAGACTGGCAGATAAGATGGACCATGACAGTTATCTTACTGTAGCCAAGCTTGCAGCCATCCTTAAGGTGGCAAATGCCATGGATAGAAGCCACAAACAGAAATTTAAGAATGTAAAGACTTCTGTTTCCGGAAGAAATCTGATTATTACCATAGAGACGGAAGATGATGTAACCTTGGAAAAAGGATTGTTTGAGTCCAAGGCGTCCTTCTTTGAAGAAGTATTCAGTATGAAACCGGTGATTAAAGTGAAAAAGGTCTATAGTTAGGAGAGTATGCGAATGGAAAAGTTAAAAGAATATACGAATCCGGAATATTACGAAAACCGTGAGTTGAGCTGGATTAAATTTAATGGCAGAGTCTTGAATGAAGCAAGAGACAAATCCATTCCGCTTCTGGAACGGTTAAAATTTGTCAGTATTACTTCTTCAAATTTAGATGAATTTTTCATGGTACGTGTGGCTTCTTTAAAGGATATGGTACATGCGGGCTATAAGAAAACAGACATTGCCGGTATGACAGCGTCTGAACAGTTAGCAGCCATTAATCATGACACCAGGGAACTGGTAGAACTGCAGTATTCTACTTATAACCGTTCCCTGATTCCGCTATTGAATGCAAGGGGAATCTATATTGTAGATGCCTATGAAGATTTGGAGAATTTTCAGGCAGAATATGTAGACCGTTATTTTGAAGAAAATATATATCCGGTACTGACACCGATGGCAGTAGATGCATCCAGACCATTTCCGTTGATTCGCAATAAGACATTAAACATTGTAGCCTTATTGGAAGAAAATCCAAAGAAAGATGATCTTCTTGGCAAAGCAGAGGAGAAGAAGTTAAAGGCAGAGGGTAAGAAGGGCGGAACCATTTATGAATATGCAACAGTTCAGGTGCCATCTGTATTACCAAGGCTGATTCCGATTCCATCCGTAAAGGAAGGCGAGAAATCCTTTATCCTGTTGGAGCAGATTATTGAGAAGAATATTTCCAAATTGTTCTTAGGCCATAAAGTGGTCTGTGCTTATCCGTATCGTATTATGCGTAATGCGGACCTTTCCTTTGATGAGGACGAAGCAGAGGATTTACTGAAAGAAATTGAAAAATCCTTAAAGAAACGGCAGTGGGGCGAAGTTATCCGGCTGGAAGTGGAATATGGCATTGATAAGCGTCTGCTGGCATTTTTAAAGGATGAACTTCGGGTAGAGTCAGAGGATGATATCTTTAAAATCAATGGACCGATTGATTTGACTTACCTGATGAAGATGTATGGACTGGAAGGCTGTGATGATTTACGTTACAAACCATATACGCCACAGCCGGTGCCACAGATCCAGCAGGGAGAGAGTATCTTTGATGCAATTAAAAAAGGTGATATTTTACTGCATCATCCATACCAGACCTTTGATCCGGTAGTCGAATTTATCCGTCAGGCAGCCAAAGATCCGGATGTACTGGCAATCAAACAGACACTTTACCGTGTCAGCGGCAATTCGCCGATTATTGCATCACTGGCACAGGCAGCAGAAAATGGCAAACAGGTATCTGTTCTGGTAGAATTAAAAGCCCGTTTCGATGAGGAAAATAACATTGTCTGGGCAAAAAAATTAGAGAAAGCAGGCTGCCATGTCATCTATGGTCTGGTGGGCTTAAAGACCCACAGCAAGATTGCACTGGTCGTAAGAAGAGAAGAAGAAGGCATCTGCCGTTATGTACATCTTGGAACCGGAAACTATAACGATTCCACTGCAAAGCTGTACACAGACTGTGGTATCTTTACCTGTTCGGAAGCAATCGGTGAAGATGCAACAGCAGTATTTAATATGTTATCCGGTTATTCTGAACCGCTGTCCTGGAACCGGCTGGTGGTAGCACCAATCTGGCTGCGGAAGCGTTTCTTGAAATTAATTGAGCGTGAAACAAAATATGCCAAAGCCGGAAAGACAGCCAAAATTGTAGCTAAGATGAATTCTCTTTGTGACCGTGATATTATTGCAGCTTTGTATGAAGCATCAGCAGCGGGAGTGCAGATTGATCTGGTGGTACGTGGAATCTGCTGCCTGAAGGTAGGTATTCCAAAGATTAGTGAAAATATCAGAGTGCGTTCCATTGTAGGAAATTTCTTGGAGCACAGCAGAATTTTCTATTTCTATAATGATGGACAGGAAGAAATTTACATGGGAAGTGCTGACTGGATGCCGCGTAACTTAGACCGCCGTGTAGAGATTATTTTCCCTGTAGAAAATGAAGAGTTAAAGCATAAAGTAATGCATATTCTGGATGTGGAACTGGCAGATAATACGAAAGCACATCTCCTTCAGAAGGATGGCACCTATGAAAAGGTTGACAAACGTGGAAAGGTGCTGGTGAATTCACAGCTGCAGTTCTGCAGGGAAGCAGAAGAAGCAGCACCAAAGCCTGCGGATGTGGTAAAAGACCGTATTTTTATTCCGGCAGAACCGGTAGAGGACTAAAGAAATCAGACACTTTTGCCGATATATAATATGAAACCATTGAAATAAAGCTCCAGGGAGGGGATTGTCGCATACGGATATGACGGTTATTTTAAGGTTCCGGTTGTTTTGCTCGTTCACGAGCAGGAAAGACAGCAGAATAGAGGGTATTCGGATGAATCCAGCCGGAAAAAATGTTCCGAAAATGAATTTGAACGAATCTTTCGAAATGCATTAGATGAGGTGAAAGACAAAAAATAGAAAGTATCTATAAAGAGGGACTGTTGTTTTACAGAAATTGTAAAATGACAGTCCCTCTTGGTGTACATGAGTAGTAAGCTATCTGCAATGCAGCGCATTTTTAATATCTGATAAAATATAATAAGGAATCGGCATATGTCTCGTTCCGTTTCCCATGGAAATATAAGGTTTGTTACTTCCGTGGAAGTCAGAACCACCGGAAATAAGCAGATGATATTTTTGCGCAAGCTTCTTGATGTTCTGTTCGTCACCAAGCTGGTAGCTGGAATAGACGGCTTCAATACCATCTAAATGGCTTTCTTCTACCAGTGTCTGAACCAGAGTGTCCAATCGGTCTGCATTCATGCGATAGAGTACCGGATGGGCTAAAATGGCAAGACCACCGGCATGATGAATCAGGGAAATACCTTCCTGCGGAGTGATTTTAGGACGGTCTACATAATAAGGACAGTCATCCCCGATATATTTACTGAATACTGCATTCATATCTTTGGCAAGACCATGATTTACAAGGTATCTTGCAATATGTGCCCTTGTAATGACTGCATCCGGAAATTCTCTGATAAGACTGTCATAATCAATGGCAAGGTGTGCCTCCTGCTGCAGTTTATCAACCATCAGGCGGTTGCGGTCTGTGCGGGAAGAACGGAATGCATTTAATTTATCATTAAATACTTTATCGTCCGGGTTAATATATAGCCCGACCATATGGATTTCACGGTCATCCAGTTCACAGGAGAGTTCAACACCGGCAATGACTTCCGGTGCATCCGGGGAGTTAAGCCGCAAGGTTTCTTCCTGCGCTTCTCTAATACCATCGATACAGTCGTGGTCAGTAAGGGCAAAGGCATATATCGAATGACGTCTGGCTTCATGAACCAGCTCAGATGGAGTAAAAGTTCCGTCAGAGCAGGTTGAATGTACATGTAAATCAATAAATCCTGTTTCCATGGTATAATCCTTTCTAACAGCTCGAAACAATTATTTTTTAGAATTATTTATGAATATGATTATAAGAGTAATCTTTCGTTTTGACAATCCGGAAGAAATGAGAAAAATCTTTTGCGTATAAAAACAAAGTCCTTTATACTGCAATTAGGAAAAATAATCTGCAGGGGGGCAGGAAGCATGAAAAAAATTTTAGAAGTAAGTATGCTTGGAACATTTCGAATGCAATATGGAAATCATTCCTTTATCATAGACCGGAAATCAACGACAAAGACGAACCGGCTGCTTCAGATTATTCTGCATGCGGGTACAGAAGGGGTAACAAGGGAAGAACTGGTGGGAAGACTATGGGAAAATGAGGAGGTCGCAAACCCATCCAACAGTTTCCGGGCAATTCTTTTCCGGGTGCGGAAACTGCTTAAGGAGCAGGGACTGCCGGAGAGCGATTATATTATAAGCCGAAAGGGAGTTTATTACTGGACACCGGAAATTCCGTATCGTTGTGATTGCATTTCTTTTGAAGAGAAGGCAGAGCATGCATTGAAACAGGCGGAAGATTTTGGAAAAACAGAATTAGAGGAAGCAGTCAGGCTGTACCGTGGAGAATTTTTGCCGGCACTGGGAGCATCGGAATGGGTAATTTTCTGGGCAACGAAATACCGGAAATTATATATGTCCTGTGTAAAGAGACTGTGCGGAATTTACAGGGATGAGCAGGAGTATCAGAAATTATATGAGATAGCAGAAAAAGCAGCGGTTCTTTATCCACTGGATGACTGGCAGGTATACCAGATGGAGGCATTGATTGCCATGAAGCGTTCCAAAGAGGCGGTGGCATTATATCATAAGACAGAAGAAATGCTGCTGGCAGAGCTTGGCAGTGAGCCTTCAAAGTCTATGCTGGAACAATTAAAACGAATCAGCAGCTGTGTTACGGAGGATGATGCCACTCATATTCAGGCAATACAGGAGAAGCTGGAAGAAGAGAGAGAGGAAGGAGCATTTTACTGTTCGTATCCTGTTTTCATTGAAAATTACCGCTTTGCAAAACGGGTTTTGCAGCGTACGGGAAAGAGTGCGTGGCTTCTTATGAGCACCATTACCGATGGGAAGGGGTATGCTTCAGAAGGCGGTGTTCATTTCGAATACATCCGGGCAGAACTGGAGCAGGCATTGAAAAACTCCCTGCGCAGCGGTGACCTGTATACCAGATACAGCACAAACCAGTATCTGATACTTTTAATAGGTATTGAAGAAGAAAATTGCGGACTTGTGATAGAAAGAATCAATGACAACATGGAACGGACGGCTGGAAAGAAATATGTGAAATATCATAAAGTATTGGTGAATGGAACAGACGAGTAGATACGAGGAGAAATACAATACAAACAGGAAGATTTAAGTACAATTCGGAAGAATAAAGAAAAAATAGAAAAATATAACGCTTTTTATAACACAGAGTAGGCTATGATTGGTTATACAATTCATAAATTAACAGGAAATGGATAAAATGAATAAAAGGAGAAAAAACATGAGAGTAGCCAAAATGTTGGGAAAAAGAATTACAGCTTTTGTAATGGCAGCATTGATGGTATTGTCCTTATCCGGAATAACCGGGATGACAGTAAAAGCTGCCGAAAAGGATGGTACAATTAAGATGCAGCTGCAGGATACGAAGAAAATCGAGTGTTCTGCATGGATTGCTTACGAAACCAAATGGAGTGTTACCAGTGGAAAAGATAAGGTAACATTAAAAAATACAAATAAGAAAGAGGTATCTGTAACTGCGGATAAGACAGGAACAGTTACCTTGAAGTGCAAGTATAAGAATTATCTCTTTCAATGGAAAACAGAAAAATATACTATTAAAATCAGTAAGAGAACTCCGGTATTTGAAGAGAGCATTTCAAATCTGACTTATAACGGAAAAGTCCAGACACTGAATGCAAAGAACTTTGTAAAGGACGGTCCAAAGAGTGGTATTGTTGGAACCTGTGACAAAGAGATTTTAAATGCAGGAACTTATACTTATACGATTACAACACCGGCAACAGATGTATATGAGGCAGGAAGCAGGACTTATACTGTAACTGTAAATAAGGCAGAGGCAGTAATTAAGGAAAAACCATCTGCAACAATCAATCATATGTCCGGAAAACTGAGAGAGTCCCATCTTAATGGCGGAATGGCAGTAGCGGTCAATGATGAGAACCAGGAACTGGAAGGCCATTTTGAGTGGCGGAGCCCGGATGAGACACTGTGGTTTAATACTACCGGAACTGCAATCTTTGAAGATGTAGACCATCATGTAGTATTTGTGCCGGAAGGAGATGCAGCAGAGAACTATAAAGAGACGGTATTTATTGTACCGGTAAGAACTTATTTAAAAGCATTGTATGCAAATCTTACAGCCAGCGATTTTGAATATAATGGCAGTAATGATGAGAAGAACTTAAGTTGTGATGCCAATGCATACAGCTGGGGAATTGAAAAAAATCCAAGCATTTCCATTACTTATACTTATTATGATGAGGCAGGAAATAAATTAAGCAAGGCACCGGTGGATGCAGGAACTTATACGGTAATTGCAACAGCCAGTGCAAAGAAATTTGAATCCGCAGACAGTAATGAAGCAGCCTTTACTATCCGGCAGAAAACGTTGACGAATGAAATGGTAACTGCAAAGGATACTGAGTATACTGGAAACACAGTTGCAGTTGTGGTAAAGGATGGAGACAAAACATTAGTAGAAGGAAAAGATTATACTGTAATATACAGTGGAAGTAATCCAAATGCAGGAGAGGCATCAGCAGCAATTACCGGAATCGGTAACTATAAAGGAACGGTAAATACAACCTATACCATTCTTCCGAAAGAAGTGGAAAATGACAGCGTGATTGCAGCTGCAAAGGAAAAATATTATACCGGAAAAGCAGTAACACTCAGTGAAGAAGATGTAACTGTAACTTATAATGGAAAAGTATTAACAGCAGGAACCGATTATACTGTTGGTAATTACAAAGATAATGTAGAAGAGGGAACTGCGCTGGCAACCGTAACCTTTACCGGTAACTATAGTGGAACTGTAAATGTAAGCTTTGGAATCAGTAAGATTCGTGCAAAAGTATATGCCAAATATGGAAATGGAAAACTGCTGCTGTTAAGTGGAAACTGTATTTTAGACCCGGCTGTATTAGAAGAAGCAGCAGATTATGCAACCACAGAGGAAAGCGTAATCCATGGATTCATCTTAGAGGATGAAAATGCAGGTGTAGTGACAACATATACAAAACTTTTCCGCAATACAGAGGGTTATAACGTATATGTAAAAGTAGCAGATACATTTACACAGAAGGCAGAGTTCTACATCCGGAAAGCAGGAACTGTCCGTCCGGAAGGAACAGTTGGTGATGCAACAGCAAATTATGACTATATAGGAAGAGCAGCAGTTTCTTTAAATCAGCTGAAAGTGACAACGGATATGTCTGGTTTTACTGCACCAGCCTCTTTTGATGCAGAAAAGAATTATGATGGAAAGATGCCGGTAACACTTGCATCTGTTTTAGATGCATATGCAGCGAACAGCGGCATTGCAGGGGATGATGCAAGATTCTACCGCATCGAATGGTACCGGATGATTAATCCGAATTCCTGGCATATTGATGGAGAAATTGTTGATAACAGTTATACCGTTACTTTTATGGTAGACGGAAATGTATATCAGGAAGTACGTGAAGTAAAGGGAACGGAAGTTTCTGTAACAGATCCTGTAAAGGCAGAGACAGAGACAACAACCTATGAATTTACCGGCTGGACTTTAGAAGATGGCAGTAAAGTAAATGTTGCAGATTTAAATGATAGTACCGTAGTGTATGCTTCTTTTGATGAAAAGGAGAAAGAAACTGAGCCGACCGAGCCAGTTGGACCGACCGGACCAACCGAACCAACCCAGCCGACTGAGCCGACTGAGCCGACTGAGCCGACTGAGCCGACTGAGCCAACCGAACCGACTGA
>NZ_QTVB01000023.1:0-41899 GCF_003435965.1 Roseburia sp. AF42-8 | reverse complement strand
AAAAAAGTATAAAATTAATTATTAAAATCATATCATTGACAGTTAAAAATCATATCATTGACAGTTAAAAACGAATCTTATAATATAAAAAAAGCAAGTTTTTTTACTAAAGGAGACTAAAAATATGAGTTTTAATTTTTTAAACCAATTACCAAGTCCGGAAGAAATCAAAAAAGAGTATCCGCTTCCGGAGAAACTGGCACAGATAAAAAAAGAACGGGATGCTGCAATTCGTAAAGTCTTAACCGGCGAAGATGACCGTTTCTTAGTTATCATCGGACCTTGTTCCGCTGACAGCGAAGAACCTGTCTGCGACTACGTCAGCCGCCTGACCAAAATTGCAGAAGATGTCAAAGACCGTCTGATTATTATCCCTCGTGTCTACACCAATAAGCCAAGAACAACCGGCGAAGGTTATAAAGGTATTGCTACCCAGCCTGACCCTGAGAAAGCTCCTGATATGGTTGCCGGACTGATTGCAATGCGTAAGCTGCACATCCGTACCATTGAAGAAAGTGGTCTGACCCCTGCCGACGAAATGCTTTATCCGGAAAACTGGAGTTACATTGACGACCTGCTCTCCTACGTTGCTATCGGTGCACGTTCTGTAGAAGACCAGCAGCATCGTCTTGTAGTCAGTGGGTTTGATGTTGCATCCGGAATGAAGAACCCGACCAGTGGTGACTTCTCCGTTATGCTCAATTCCGTATATGCTGCCCAGCATCCACATCATTTCGTATATCGCGGATATGAAGTAGAGACTCCTGGTAACGACTTAACTCACGTTGTTCTCCGTGGTGCTGTAAGCAAACATGGTAACAGCACACAGAACTACCACTACGAAGATATTATGCGTCTGATTGAAATGTATAATGAACGTGATCTTAAGAATCCAGCTGCTATCGTAGATGCAAACCACTCTAACTCCAATAAAAAATACTTCGAGCAGATTCGTATCGTCAAAGAAGTGATGCATAACCGCCAGCTCTCCCCTGAAATTCACAAGATGATTAAGGGTGTTATGATTGAAAGCTACATTGAACCGGGCAATCAGAAAATCGGCGAACACATCTATGGTAAATCCATTACTGACCCATGCTTAGGCTGGGAAGATTCCGCTCGTCTTATCTATGACATTGCAGAAATGAATAAATAATAATTTCATCTACAGGAGCGTTTTTTACTTTACAGGAAAGCAATTTCCTGTAAAGTAAAAAATGGGGGCAGCCATTTTTTAAGAAATGACTGCCCCCTTTTTCTATTTATGCAAGTAGCAAGAAACTCGCAAAGCGTGTTTCCCGTAGTTTCTTCTTTATCCTCTCGGATGTGCCTTGGCATATA
This sequence comes from Roseburia sp. AF42-8, assembly GCF_003435965.1. Taxonomy (NCBI): domain Bacteria; kingdom Bacillati; phylum Bacillota; class Clostridia; order Lachnospirales; family Lachnospiraceae; genus Roseburia; species Roseburia sp. AF42-8. Next base: position 40,558 of record NZ_QTVB01000023.1, on the reverse strand, counting down.
CTTCACGGATTCTGCTCTGTTTCATCTGTGCATAGATTTGCGTGGTAGAAATATCTGCATGTCCTAACATTTCCTGAACCGCTTTCAAATCTGCCCCATTGCTTACCAAATGAGCTGCAAAAGAATGACGCAGCATATGCGGTGTTATTTCTGTCTCAATTCCGGCTTTCTTTCCATAGGCTTTGATTAATTTCCAGAAACCCTGACGGCTCATTTCTTTGCCGGAACAGTTGGTGAAAAGATATTCACTGCCTTCTTCACTGACAAGATATGATCTTCCCTCTTCCAGATAATGCTGCAGAGCCTCTTTTGCTACTTCTCCAAAAGGAATAATTCTTTCTTTATGAGCATCTTTGCAGGTAATATATTCCAGTTTCAAATTCATATCGCTTAACTTCAAAGAAATCAATTCAGAGACACGGATTCCCGTCGCATAAAGCAATTCTAACATCGCATGGTCCCTTAATTCCTTCGGTGTATTTCCGTTTGGCTGGTCTAAAAGCCGGCTGGTTTCTTCCATAGAAAGAATAACCGGAGCTTTCTTCTCTATCTTGGGTGCCTTTAATCCATCCGTCACATTTTGGTTTACATAATTCCGTACCACAAGATACTGAAAAAAGGCTTTCATGGATGCAAGTCCTCTGGAAATCGTTGCCGGTTTCTTTCCTTCCTGCTCCTGCTTTTCCATATATATTTTTAAGTGTTCCTGTCTGACATCCTCAACAGAAAGCACACCTTCAGAATACAGAAATTCCTTCATTTTGCGCAAATCCGTCTCATAAGAAACCGCTGTATTTTTCGATATTTTCTTTACTTCCTGAAGATACTTCATAAAAGCATCTATTTCCTGTGTCATAACTGTAACCACCTAACTCTTTTTCTCTTATGCCCTTCTATTCTTTTCCAAAAGGCAAGTACAATCCCTATTATAATGATTCTAATTTGGAAAAGCAATTCATATTTTCGCCTGTTTTTTGCTGATTTACATAAATCTACCACATGTATCTTATTTCTATTTTTCTACCCACAATATGTTGTAAAAATTTCGTAAAATTTTTTATATTTTTTTCAACACGAAGTGCACCATACCTGGATTCAGATATGCCTCTGTTAAGAATCCGATAAAGAACAATAATAATATAATCCCCCACAAAAGGATCCATTCCCCAAGCTTTCCATGTTCCTTTCCGCACTGGTACTTTTCTTCTAACTTTAATAACAGCAGGTATCCGGACACATAGAAAATAAATTGTGGGCATAACGCAATCATCATAAGCCAGATGGCACCTGCGCCAATATTGCTGATTGCCATCACGCACAGGAAACCAAAAGAAAAGCCGCTCCATATCAGAAATATACTATTCACAACCCGGTACCACGGTGTCATTCCAAAGAAGATTAATGTAAGGACAACCGGCACTCTTGCTGATAGTACATAAATAAAATAATCATGTTTTTCTATCGTAATATATTTTAACTGCTGTATAAAATAATCATTTAATATGCCATATTGCTGCAGACGGCTTCTTCCATACAAATTAGCAGCTATAATGCCAATCACAAAACAGCCTAAAAATAACACCTCTAACAGATGAAGATGCTTTTCTCTTCTTATCCCCGATACTCTTTCCATGTATTCACTTGTCTTAATTTTCTTATTTCATATTATTCCGGTAACGGTAACAATATGCCAAGATACCAGCTACGGTTTTACTGTCCTGGATTATTCCGGCATAAATTTTTTCCAATAATTCTTCCGGGTCATATGCCCTTACTTCAATAAATTCTTCTGGATCAAGATGCTGTTTGCCCGGTTTTAAATCCGTTGCCAGATATACATCAATAAACTCATTACAGAAAGCTACGGTCGTCTTTAAAGAAAGCATCTTTTCGATATGACCGCACTGAAAGCCCGTCTCTTCCTCTAATTCCCGCATAGCACTTATTTTCGTATCCTCTGTCAGGGAATCTCTGCATCCTGCCGGCAATTCAATAGTATAACGGTCTAATGCATTCCGATACTGGCGTACCATTAAGATTCTGCCCTCCGGTGTAACCGGCACAACTGCCGCAGCTCCTTTTCTGTGTTCCACATAATCCCAGTATGCAATATTTCCATCCGGTGTCTCGATGGTGTCTGAATAAACATCCACGATTGCGCCCTGATATTTTAACTCCCTGTTAACTCTTCTGATTCTTTTTTCTTCCTGATGATTCTGTCCCATTGTATTCTCCTTTTTTCTTACAGATTATTCCTCATTACTTGTTTTTTCTCGTAGAGCTTTTTTACTTTGCAGGAAAGCAATTTCCTGTAAAGTAAAAAAATAAGTGTCCAAAAAGCTTTCACTCTTCGGACACTTATTTCCTGCTTATTTTGCGTAATCAACTACACGTGATTCACGAATTACGTTTACCTTAATCTGACCTGGATATTCTAATTCAGATTCAATCTGCTTTGAAATATCACGGGCAAGTAATACCATTTCAGCATCACTTATCTGTTCAGGAACTACCATTACACGAATCTCTCTACCCGCCTGAATTGCAAAAGATTTATCTACACCTTTAAATTCATTTGTAATATCTTCTAACTGCTTTAATCTGTTGGAATATGTTTCCATTGTCTCGCGTCTTGCACCTGGTCTTGCTGCGCTAATTGTATCGGCTGCCTGTACCAGACAAGCAATCAATGACTCTGGCTCTACGTCGCCATGGTGTGCCTCTACCGCATTGATAATAAGCGGAGATTCTTTATATTTTCTACATAAATCCACACCAATCTGAATATGTGAACCTTCTACTTCGTGGTCTACTGATTTACCAATATCATGCAGGAGTCCTGCACGTTTTGCCAATCTTACGTCTACACCAACTTCAGCCGCAAGTAAGCCACAAAGCTGTGCTACTTCTATAGAATGCTTTAATGCATTCTGACCATAACTGGTTCTGAATTTCATTCGGCCTAATAATTTCACAAGTTCCGGATGAATGCCATGTACACCTACTTCTAAAGTAGCAGCTTCACCCTCTTCACGAATCATGGTTTCAACTTCTTTTTGCGCTTTTTCTACCATTTCTTCAATTCTAGCCGGATGAATTCGTCCGTCTACAATCAATTTCTCTAATGCAATACGAGCAACTTCTCTTCGTATTGGATCAAATCCGGAAAGGATAACTGCTTCCGGTGTATCATCGATAATTAAATCTACACCAGTCAGCGTCTCTAACGTACGGATATTTCTTCCTTCACGTCCGATAATTCTTCCCTTCATCTCATCATTCGGAAGCTGTACTACAGAGATGGTTGTCTCTGACACATGGTCTGCAGCACATTTCTGAATTGCAGTAACCACATATTCTTTTGCTTTCTTTCCAGCTTCTTCTTTTGCCTGATGCTCCATCTCTTTGATTAATTTTGCAGTATCAAGCTTTACATCTTCTTCAACAGTTTTTAATAGATATTCTTTTGCCTGGTCGGAGGTAAGTCCTGAGATTCTTTCTAGTTCCCGTACACGCTCTTCATGAAGCTTTGTAATTTCAGCTTTCTGTTTGTTCAGCTCTTCTTCTTTTGCTGCAAAACCTGCTTCGCGCTTCTCAATGGCTTCCAGTTTCTTATCCAGATTGGATTCCTTCTGTTCCACTCTGCGCTCGTTTCTCTGAATTTCGTTTCTTCTTTCCTTGATTTCCTTGTCCAATTCGTTCTTCGTACGAATCGACTCTTCTTTAATCTCAAGCAAAGATTCTCTCTTCTTCGTCTCAGCGGTCTTCACAGCTTCATCTATTATCTCACGGGCTTTATCTTCTGCACTGCCAATCTTTGAAGCAGTCTGCTTTTTCTGGTATGCATTTGCAACAAACCAGGTGATAGCACATGTGACAATAAATGTAATTACAACAGCTATAATTACTGCCTGCACAGGAGCACCTCCTTTATTCAATTTTCATTGTTCATATAACATAAATATTCATTCATCTGTCATAAATAACAATAAATAAATTTTATACTTTTTCTAATATTATGTCAAGTAGTCCGGACATTTCATTACACGTAAAATGTCTTCACTTTTATATCCTCTCCGCATCAGATATCCATACTGTTTCTGCATTTCCTTTGCATCCGGCTGTTCCGGATTATAATGTCTCTTTTTTAATATTTCTGCAATTTTTTCTGTATCATTATTTTCATAGATTTCTTCTAATGCCTGCTCTGTAATTTCTTTGGGAACTCCCTTCTGCATCAGTTCCTGCTGTAACCGGCGGCGGCTCTTACTGCCCTGTCGGTAACTGATATAATTTCTTGCATAGCGCATGTCATCAATATAATGATATTTCTTCACATACTCTATGGCATCAAGAATCAGTTCTTCCGGATATTCACTCTCAGCCAGTTTCCGGTAAAGCCCCTGTTCTGTCCGGTCCATCTTCTCTAAAAGTGCAAGTGCCCGTTTTTTCACCCGCTTACCTACTACTTCATAAAAGAGTTCCTGATACAGTGCCTCGTCTACGGTCTGCCCTTCCTGTAATCTGTAGCGGTGCACCTCACCTTTATATAATACAAGGTGTGTACCATCATCCATACACACCTTATATTTGTTTTTCTTATATTCTGTTATCCCTGAAACAATTCTGTCCATTACTCTGCATCAAGAACTTCCGGTCCATTTGCAGCTGAAGTCTCTGTTTCTTCTTCACTCTTATCCACTGCATAATGAGCTCTTACTTTTTCTTCGATTTCCTGGCAGACCTGTGGATTCTCTTTCAGATAAGTCTTGGCATTTTCACGACCCTGGCCAATCTTATCTCCATTATATGCATACCATGCACCGGACTTATTTACAATACCAAGTTCAGAAGCCAGATCAAGGATATCTCCTTCTTTTGAAATTCCTTCTCCGAACATAATATCAAATTCAGCCTCTTTAAATGGCGGTGCCACTTTATTCTTCACTACTTTAATACGGGTACGGTTACCGACAATTTCTCCACCCTGTTTTAAGGATTCAATTCGACGTACATCAAGACGTACGGAAGAATAGAATTTCAATGCACGGCCACCGGTTGTTGTCTCCGGATTACCAAACATAACTCCAACCTTTTCACGCAACTGGTTAATAAAGATTACAATACAGTTAGAACGGTTGATTGCTGCAGTCAGCTTACGAAGTGCCTGTGACATCAATCTTGCCTGTAAACCCACATGGGAATCTCCCATATCACCATCAATCTCTGCCTTTGGCACCAGTGCTGCAACAGAGTCTACGATTACAATATCTACTGCACCGGATCTGACCATAGTCTCTGTAATCTCAAGTGCCTGTTCTCCGTTATCCGGTTGTGAAATATAAAGATTATCAATATCTACTCCGATATTCTTCGCATATGCCGGGTCTAATGCATGCTCAGCATCAATAAATCCGGCAATTCCTCCACGCTTCTGTACCTCAGCGACTGCATGCAGGGCAACGGTCGTCTTACCACTGGACTCCGGTCCATATATCTCAATAATTCTTCCCTTAGGAAGTCCGCCTAATCCCAAAGCAATATCAAGACTTAATGCTCCTGTCGGAACAGTCTCCACATTCATCCGGTTGCTCTCATCCCCCAGTTTCATAACAGAACCTTTTCCGTACTGCTTCTCAATCTGGGATATAGCAGCATCCAGTGCCTTTAATTTATCTTCTTTACTGCTGTCTCTTCTCGTATCTTTTACATCTCTCGCCATGTCAATTCTCCTTCATGCGAACTTATGTTCGTTTTCTGATATTATAGTAGTATACTTTCTTCCAAATGTCAACTGCATTTTTAGAAAATATTTTTTTCTGTCCCTATACATTCTGTAAAGTGGGTATACCCGGCAGAATAGCCAAATATTTTATAGACTGTAAATATTCTCATGTAAAGAAAAAAGACTTCTTTCTGAAGTCTCTCATGGAAAGGTATCCTTATCTTAACATAATAAGATTCCGGTTACAAATTAATTTTCTATAAACAATGGAAACCTCTGGCAATCGTTCCATCTTTTTAATCATGATATTGATCCATACCAAGAATCAGGAAAATCTGTTCTAAGTACTTCTCACCAGACCGTTCTCCATAAATGATATGATTAATATACTGCGGACTGCACCCAACCGATGTTGCAAGTTCTTCCTGACTCATCTCAAGTTCTACCAGCCTGCGCTTTATTTCTTTCCCCATTGGAGTAATCTGCCGTTTTGTCTTTGCCATAAAAGTCTCCCCTTTTCTTCTTTATCATTTGTGTTTATATAAAAAATGATGTATAATATGAAAATAATTTCACAAATTACATTATAATTCATAAATATGAATTTGTCAATTCATATTTGCGTATTTTATTTTTATTTTTTATTTTCTATACAATATTATTTAATACCTGATAAAGGAGTACACTATGACAATCAGCCAACGTATCTTTGCATTATTACGGGAAAAGAAGCTTTCACAAAAAGAATTATCGGAATACACCGGAATCTCTCCTGCTGCTATCAGCAGCTGGAAATCCAAGGGTACAAATCCTTCTTCTGATAAAATTGTAAAAATAAGTGAATTTTTAGATGTTGATGTATACTATCTTCTGACCGGTGAATACCAGCCGGCTTCCAACCTTCAGATTGCAGAAGAATCAGAATATCGTGCTTTCCCATCCGATCCAGATGAACATTTACTGCTCCAGCTTTTCCATAAACTTTCTCCGATGGACAAAGGACGCATCATCGGTCAGTTAGAACAGAAACTTGCTGAAAAATAACTTCTATATTTTTTTATATGCAATGATATATTTTTATAGCAATATGAATCAGGCATTTATTACACATCTATAAAAATTGTATGATAAAATCCGGACAGTATATTAAGATATACCATCCGGATTTTCTTATCAGCTGCAATCATAAAGCTAAAAGCCTTAATACTTCGTCTTTATCCTGCACACCGATGCTCTTTCCCTCAAAAACACCTTTTTTCATTACAACCAGGGTCGGAATACTCATAATCTGATATTTTAAAGCCAGTGCTGCTTCTTCATCCACATTCACTTTTCCAACCTTTACCTGTCCCTCTAATTCATCCGCCAGTTCTTCTACAACCGGAGACATCATTTTACACGGACCGCACCAGTCTGCCCAGAAATCCAAAAGTACCGGTTTATCTGACTTTAATACTTCTTCTTCAAAATTGTCATTTGTAATCTTTACTACCATTTCGTTATCCTCCTTTACTTTTATAGAAAAGCTTCTATTTTTTCTTTTTTAAGTATGTCTCTTCTTAATTTTGTTTATACCCGCTTAATTTTTACCGAATTCCGATAATACCAGACCATCATTCCGGTCAAGAGTCATGCCGACACTCCATGCATTGACAAATAACAGCAATGGATTGCCCTTAAGGTCACGGATTTTCTTCATATCGGAAGTTCCGGTAAGCTTGTCCATATCAATATCTTTATTTTCAATCCAGCGGATATGCTCATATGGAAGCTTCTCCAAGCGTATTTCCACATTGTATTCATTTTCCAGACGGTATTTTAATACATCAAACTGCAGTACACCTACTACGCCTACGATAATCTCTTCCATACCACCCTGATATTCCTGGAAAATCTGGATTGCGCCCTCCTGTGCGATCTGCATGACACCTTTGACGAACTGTTTTCTCTTCATGGTATCTACCTGACGTACCCTTGCAAAATGCTCCGGTGCAAAAGTCGGTATTCCTTCGAATTCGAAGTTGTCTTTCGCAGTGGTTAAAGTATCACCGATTGAAAAGATACCCGGGTCAAAGACTCCGATAATATCTCCGGCATATGCTTCATCTATAATCTTTCTCTCCTGTGCCATCAACTGCTGCGGCTGGGAAAGACGGATTGTTTTTCCACCCTGGATATGTTTTACTTCCATGCCGGCTTCAAACTTTCCGGAACAGATTCGCATAAATGCAATACGGTCACGATGATTCTTATTCATATTTGCCTGAATTTTAAAGACAAAAGCAGAGAAATCGGAACCAAACGGATCAATCAGCCCCTTGTCCGAATTTCTCGGAAGCGGTGATGTAGTCATGGAAAGGAAATGCTTTAAGAAAGTTTCTACACCAAAGTTCGTTAAAGCAGAACCAAAGAATACCGGTGACAGTTCTCCCCTGGACACAAGATCCATATCGAATTCTGCACTTGCACCATCTAACAATTCAATTTCTTCATCCAATTTATCCCGGTATTCCTGCCCGATTTCTGTTGTCAATGCCGGATCATTAATATCAAAATCTTTTTCTTCACCTTCCTTGGTTCCCTTCAAGGTATCAGAGAACAGCATGACTTTTTTCGTATTCCGGTCATAAACTCCCTTAAAATTCTTTCCGGATCCAATCGGCCAGTTAACCGGACAGGTAGCAATGCCAAGTTCTTTTTCGATTTCATCTAATAAATCAAAGGTATCATTAGCATCACGATCCATTTTATTGATAAATGTAAAAATCGGAATGTGACGCATTACACAGACTTTAAACAGTTTTCTGGTTTGTGCCTCTACACCTTTTGAACCATCGATTACCATAACTGCAGAATCAGCAGCCATCAGGGTACGATAGGTATCTTCCGAGAAGTCCTGATGTCCCGGTGTATCCAGAATATTGATGCAATATCCACCATAATTAAACTGCAATACAGAAGAAGTAACGGAAATACCTCTCTCCTTCTCTATTTCCATCCAGTCGGAAACTGCATGTCTTGCAGTTGCTTTTCCTTTTACAGAACCTGCCAGGTTAATAGCTCCTCCATACAGAAGAAATTTCTCTGTCAGTGTTGTCTTACCGGCATCCGGATGGGAAATAATCGCAAATGTTCTTCGTTTCTCTATCTCTTTTCTAAAATCAGCCAAAATGGGACCTCCTATAATTCCAGCGGCTCACCCGCACATTTTTGCTTTATGTCGAAGTAAGATAATATGGTTGCAGCAATGTCTGCAAAGCTGCTTCTTGTGCCATAGTCCTTACCCGGAGTAATATGTGCTCCATACATAAGAAGTGGTGTATACTCTCTGGAATGGTCAGTAGAAGGTGTACTCGGATCACATCCGTGGTCGGCTGTAATCATTAAAATATCATCCTCCCGTAACTTTGCCAAAAGCTCCGGCAGCCGCTCATCAAAGTGTGTCAGTGCTTTTGCATAACCATCTACATCATTCCTATGTCCATACAACATATCATAGTCTACCAAATTTGTAAAACATAATCCAGTAAAATCTTTGTCCATATAGGCTGATGTTTTGTCAATTCCATCATCATTTCCGTTTGTTCGTACAAAATCTGTAATTCCGCGTTCTGCAAAAATATCTATGATTTTTCCGACAGACAGCACTGTTTTCCCACTTTCCGTCAGCTGATCCAACATGGTAACTGCCGGCGGTTCTAAGGAAAAGTCATGTCTTCCTGCAGTACGGGTAAAATTCCCCGGTTCTCCGATAAACGGTCTTGCGATGACTCTTCCCACTCCGTTTTTCCCAGTCAGCATATTTCTTGCGATCTGGCAATCCCGGTACAGTTCTTCAATCGGCACTACCTCTTCATGGGCTGCCACCTGGAAAACAGAATCTGCTGATGTGTATACAATCAGTTTTCCAGTTTCCATATGCTCTTTTCCATAATCCCGGATAACATCCGTGCCGGAATATGGACGGTTGCAAAGTACCCCGCGTCCGGTTTTCTGCTCAAATTCTTCTATGATTTCCTGTGGAAATCCATTTGGAAATGTTGGCAGTGGATGACTGGATATCACGCCTGCAATCTCCCAGTGTCCGATGGTGGTATCTTTTCCTTTGGACACCTCTGTCAGTCTGGCAAATGCACCTTTCGGATTTGCTTCTTTTCCTCCAATGTGGACTCCGTCAATATTAAAATAGCCCAGTGAGCGCATATTCGGCATGGAAAAATATGGACTCCGTGAAGCTGCAAGTAAGGTATTGCTTCCTTCATCATGATACTCTGCCGCATCCGGCATCTCTCCGATTCCAACACTGTCTAATACAATTAAAAATACTCTCTTCATAGGCATTCCCTCTCTTCTCATGGTTCTGTCGGTTCTTTTTCTTATGATATTATTATACTAATTTCAGCCCCGTTTTCAAGTATCTAAGGGCGGGGCTGCTTCCCTTAATTTGTCTGTTCTGTTGTGTCTGAATTTTCGGTGGTTTCTGTTGCCGGATTCTCCTGTGCAGTATTTTTCTGAATTGGTGTGATAATGATATTTTCTGCCTCAATGCCGGCTTTTCTCTTTACAATATCCTCTATTTGGGCACGTTTGGCATCTGTTACTTCTCCCATATCAAGTACCACATCCGCTGTATTATCAGTAATGCTGACAACTACATCCGTAAATCCTTTTGCCTCTAACAACATCTCAGCTGCATTTTCCCGTTCTGCAATATCCGTCATTGCCACCATCTGATTTAAGGCATCCTGCTTTGCAGCTTCATCTATATTTGTATTATTGATAATTTCCAGCAAAGTCTCTTTGTTTTTAGAACGTACCTGTTCCCGGCCCAGTTTCATTTCTGACGCATAATCCATGCTGCTGCTTGCCATGACGCTTCGCCCGGGTTCTCTAGGCTCTCTTCAACCACATTGTCTGCCGCTGATACAGCTTCACTACTGTTATCTTCCGTATCGGTAAAAATATCTGCTTCCGCTAAGTCATCCTCTGCCGATATCTCATAAGATAAATCTGCCGTATCCGCAGAAGCCTCCATTGCCACCTTTTCATCTTTGCCATTCTTGTCGGTAAAACTTAAGTAACCAGCCACTGCTATCATCAATGCCAATGCGGTTATAATGAGTTGATTTTTCTTAAATACTTTCTTCATTTACTGTCCTCCAGTCCGCTCATTTTTACTATTTTTATTCTATGTGCTTCTACCTGAAATAATGCCAAAACCGCCTCGGAAATATTCTGTTTCACCTTCTGGTTATCACCACCGGATGCCACAATTAAAATTCCCTCCACTTTGGGAAGAAGTTCCTTAGAAACAAAGGGGGTATTTCCGGCATCTGCTTCCTCATATACCGTACTTTCCTGTAGCTGCTGTTCCTTTGTGCTTCTTACTCCACCAGTGCTGTCACTTTCCTCTAAAGAATTTTCAGAAGTATTTTTATCCTTTTCCACCACCTGTGTCCCACTGTCCTGATAAGTAATCATCACCTTTACATCTCCAGCCCCGTCGATTTTTTCTAAAATATCTTCTAATTTCCGCTCTATTTCATCCTTAGATGCCTCCATGGTATTATTTTCCTTTGATATATTTTCTTTTGCTTCCTCTGCCTGTTTTTTTTCTTTTGTATCTGTAGGCAATGCGATAATCAGAATCAATATGCCTGCCAGGACTAAAATCAACCAATCTGACCGTTTTAGTTTCTTTTCTTTTATCTTTTGCATAAAATCCTGCATTTTCATCATCTCACCTCTTCTATCTGAATCTGCGTCTTATCAACCAGATAATTTTCACATACAAATTTTTCTAATTCTGCATACTCCTGACTTGTATGCTCCTTTTTCTCTTCTGTTTCTTTTATCTCAATTGCCGGTATCTCAATATCCGAAACATGGACGGAACTATTTTTTTCAATGTTATCCCCAGACTTTTCAATCCCGATTGTAATATGTTCTATTTCATAACCCTCATTTAACGTTACCTTACTGTATGCCACCGCATAGCCTTTCTGCCTTAGGGTATCCTCTACCTGCCCGCCACAGGCTTCTTCATATTGCAAACGATAATCTGCAGTCTCCGCACTGCTTATGGCATTTATATTTTGTACATTTTCAAGTTCCTGAAAGAACTGTGCCTGTTCCATATTCTGTATCAGCGTATCCTCATCAATTAGCCTAGAAGCAATGGGCGCCATTACCGCCAGCAGAATCAGAATCCTAAGAAAGAAATGCACATATTTTTCATAAATTTTATTCTGTACCAGATACAGCATCACATGTCCAATCAGAAAAAGGATCAGAATTCCCTTCATCCAGTTTAAAATTGCATCCATTTTATATTGCTCCCTCTTCCCCTTCTTATTTCTCTTCTTTCCTTCATCCCATAAGGAATCCGGATACTGCAGTAATCATGGCAATCGTCACAAGAAAAAGAACCAGCGAAGTAAGTAAAATCCTTGTAAGCAGCTGGCAGCCCAGACAAATGCCGTTCATGCTTCCTGCGATCCTCTTATCCGATACCGGTTCGGTTACTGCCGCTGTCACTTTATACATAAGACTCAGCAAAAACATTTTGCATAGTGGAAACATCACCAGCAAAAGTAAAATCAATACCCCGGCTGTTCCGACACTGTTCTTAATGACCATACCCGCTCCAAGCATCAGTTCACTGACTGCTCCTGTAATATTTCCCATTCCCGGTATCATTCCAAGTGTCTTTGTAACGGTACTCATTTTCAATCGGTCAATGGCCGGAACCACCATGGTCTGTACCACATTCAGACCAATGGTTGCTGCAATCGCACATTTTAAGCACCAGCGGATTATTTCTTCCATCAGTTCACACATTCTGCTAAAACGTTCCCCTTCTATCATATAATTCATAAATTCCATCATAATAAAGAGTTTCGTCATTGGCACCAGACAGGCAAGCATTCCCCACTGAACAATATAAACCACGATAAAAGCAATCTGGTAAAATCCTGCCGCTGTAAAATTTGCCATGGAAAATGCCAGAGACATGCCAAATACTGGAATCAGCATATTCATAAAATCTACAATCTGATTCATTGCCGTTACTACAATATCACTCATCATCTGATAGGACTGCAGCAGCAGGACTGTCATCTCCATATAAATCAGGAAAAAGCAGACCTCCGATATATAAGTATTATGAAAAATATCAGAGAAATTTTTAAGAAATGCGCAGCTGATTGCCAGTAAAAGAACGGTTACCAGTATTGCCTTATTATCCTGCAATTCTCCCCACAGAATCCTTCCCACTGCCTGCGTCAGCTTTTGTCCGTCACAGGAAAAGTTTCCGGTTGCCAGCTCTTTAATCAGTTCATAGAAACTAATCTCTTCTGTAGCATCCTGTTCCTTTAAATACTGCTCAATCTCTGATAAATCCAGCTGTTCCATAAAATCATCCGTATAATCCTTATCCGTCCCTGTCCTGCTGTTATCTGATGCTGCTGATACGGAAGATGCCTGTACAAGTCCTCCTGGCATGAGCCAGAACATGAAAAATATAATGAAACATCCTGCCGTTCTTACAAACATCTTAAACGCATTTTTTAATAGTTGTCTCTTCATAAAAAAGCCCCTAACGTTTCAATAAATCCCATCAGCACCGGCATACTGATTAAAAGAATCGACAGCTTGGCAAAGATTTCAATTTGTCCGGCAATTGCCTGATACCCGGATTCTCTGCAGATATCTGTTGCAAATTCTGCTACATAAGTAATTCCAATCATTTTTAAAATCATGGCAAGATACCTTCCATCTACAGGAAGCAGTTGCACCACACTATTGACATAAGACAATACAAGCTCCAATTTTCCTATCAGAAAAATGAAAATGCACAGGCACGCCACAATACTGATTAAAATGCTGTATTCACTTTTGTAGTTTTTGATAAAAAGTGCAAGAAAAACTGCTGTAATTCCCAGCAATCCAACCTGAATAATATCCATATTTCTCCTCTACAACGAAAACAGTGACTTCATCGTTTCAAACAAATCATATATGTATGGAACAATCCAGAACAGCACAATCAAAAGTCCTGCCAGACTGGTTAAAAATGCATGTTCTTCCCGTCCGCTATGCTTCAGCACCTGACTGATTACCGTCACCAAAATACCAACTGCCGCAATTTTAAATATCAGGTTTACACTCATCTTCTCCTCCATTAAACCAGTATCAGCACCAGAAATATTCCTGCGGTAGCACACAGGTACATGCTGACTTTTATCCTCTCTCTCATCTCTGTCTGTTCTCTTTGAATCAAAATATTGATTCTTTCTATCAGTATCTCTGCTTCTTTTTCAAACAACCCTCCGCTTCCCTGTTCCAAAAGTCTTCCGCACTCCAAAAACAGTTGTCCTTCCTCTTTCGTAAAGATTTCCCTTTTTTTCCATGACTTCCACGCCTCCTTCCAACAGCTTTTCGGACTGCTGTTCTCATACTGCATCAGCTCCTTATGCAGATGCATAAAAAATGATTGAAAAGCTTCCGGTGCATGATGCCCCAATTCTGTAATAATATCCGGCAGCGGTTTCTTTAAGCTCTGCATATCTCCCTGTATTTTCAGCATACATTCCCGCCAGTCTAAAAGCCCTTCATAATGCCGCTTTATCTGCTGCATCCTGTCATAACCAATCCCAACTGTCCCCAAAAGTATCAGCACAACTCCTATCAATCGGACCATATTTTTTCCCATGCCCCATCATAAATCATAAAATGTCTTCTTCCACCATCATCCTTTTTTAAGATGACATACCGCTCAAAAATCTTTTGTTCTAGCCATTTTTGAAGTTGTTCCTTTTGTTGTAACTCCAACATATCAGCCGCGTGAATGGTTCCAAGAATACTGCAGCCACAATGCAATACTTCATCCACTGCCTGAAAATCTTCCATGGAACCAAGTTCATCCACTGCAATTACATCCGGCGACATGGAACGAAGAAGCATCCGCATTCCCACAGCCTTTTTACACCGGTCTATCACATCTGTACGTATGCCAAGATTATTCTGCGGTATTCCATGGCAGCAGGCTGCTATCTCAGAACGTTCATCTACCACCCCTACTTTAAAGTGTATTCTGCTTGTCTCATCTCCGGAAATCAGACGAATACTGTCCCGGAGCAGGGTTGTCTTTCCAATCCCAACGGAAGATACGAAAAGCGTATTTCTCACACTCTGTTCTGTTCTGATAAAGGGCAGAATTTCCTTTGCACATCCAATCTTCTGATGTGCAATTCTTATGTTCAATGATCCGACATAAGCAAGCTGTTCCACCTTTTCTCCCTCCATCCGGATCTGTCCGGTTACTCCTACCCGGTGTCCACCTTCTAAGGTCAGGAATCCACTCTTTAACTCTTCTTCATAGGCATAAATGGAATACCTGCTTAAAAAAGTCAGCATCGCAGAAATATCACTTTCCTTTATGTAATAACTTCCTTCCGCCTCCACACTTAATCTGCCACTTAGCTTATCTAAAAAATATTCCTTTCTCCCATCCCAGAGAATCATCGGCTGGTTTATACGAATGCGTATTTCCTCTGTCTCCTTTAATTTATCTTTATTTGCAAGCAGCATTTTCCGAAGCTCTGCCGGGAAAATCTGAAGTACCTGTTCTAACATTGTTTCCGGATTCACTCCTTTCTTTCGGTCTATCAATATATTCTTTCTAGTCTACTTGCGTAACTACGAGAAACATGCGTAAAAAAGAATGTGCCTTGGCACATTCTCGCGCCTGCAGCGGTCGCTTGCGACATCTACCTTATACGCCGCAGTGCGCATCCTCGCGGAGCATTTTTTACTTTACAGGAAAGCAATTTCCTGTAAAGTAAAAAAGTCGCAAGGATTTCTCCTCACGACTAATATATGACTTGTCTTATAAAATATGCTCTAAAATTTGTTTCCCTCCTACAAAACCTGCCACCAGCAGTTTCTTACGAATGCTTGGCAACCCATAAGCTTGGCAATAGAACAGAGAATGTGCCTTGGCACATTCTCGCGCCTGCGGCGGTCGCTTGCGACATCTACCTTATACGCCGCAGTGTGCATCCTCGCGGAGCGTTTTTTACTTTACAGGAAAGCAATTTCCTGTAAAGTAAAAAAGTGAAAGCTGTCACAAATGTGACAGCTTTCTATCTTATTAGTTGTACTTACGTTTTCTTGCAGCTTCCGATTTTTTCTTACGTTTAACACTTGGTTTCTCGTAATGCTCTCTTTTACGGATTTCCTGCTGGATACCAGCTTTCGCACAGTTTCTTTTGAATCTGCGTAAAGCGCTATCTAACGTCTCGTTTTCTTTTACGATTACATTTGACATTGTCTCACACCTAACCTCCCTCCAGTTGCGTATTGTGCATATTCAACTGTTTGGGTAATTTTATTGCACTACCAAAGATTATAGCATAATTTTCCCGTACGTCAACCGTTTTTTTGCTGTTTTTCCAATTTTCCGGAAAATATTTTTAATTCAGTATATTTTATGCTAACTGCTGTGCAAGAACAGTCTTTGCTTCTGTCAAAGCATCTTTGATGCCAGCCGGATTCTTACCACCGGCCTGAGCCATATTTGGACGGCCACCGCCGCCTCCGCCAACCTTCGCAGCAATTCCCTTGATGAGGTTACCGGCATGTGCACCCTTGCCCATTGCTTCCTCAGTTGCCATTGCAACAAGATTTACTTTGCCATCACAATCAGAAGCTAATACGATAACACCTTCGCCAAGCTTCTCTTTGAGCTGGTCTCCTAAGTCTCTTAAACCATTCATATCTACACCGGAAACGCTGGTTGCTAAAAGTTTCACACCAGCTACTTCCTCCACCTGATTCATAACATCACCTAATGCATCCTTTGCCGCTTTGCTCTTTAAGGATTCATTTTCAGACTGTAATGCTTTTACTTCGCCTAATACATGATTTACACGCTCAACAAGATTTGCAGGTGTCGCTTTTAATAATTTTGCAGCCTCTTTTAAGGTTTCTTCTAACTGGTCATAATATTCAAATACACCTTTGGATGTCAGGGCTTCAATTCTTCTGACTCCAGCCTGGATTCCAGCCTCGGAAATAATCTTAAATGCCTGGACTGCACTTGTATTGCTTACATGGGTACCACCGCAAAGCTCGGTAGAAAAATCTCCCATTTTTACAACACGGACATTATCACCGTATTTCTCACCAAATAATGCCATTGCACCGGTCTTCTTTGCATCCTCTAAAGACATTACTTCTGTTATAACAGGAAGTGCTTCTGCAATTTTCTGGTTTACAATGTCTTCCACTTTGGTAATCTCATCTGCTGTCATTGCTGAGAAATGTGTAAAGTCAAATCTTAATCTGTGCTCGTCTACATAAGAACCGGACTGCTGTACATGGGTACCAAGTACTTCTCTTAAGGCTTCCTGAAGAAGATGTGTTGCACTGTGGTTCTTTCCGATTGCAAGTCTTCTGTCTGCATCAATGGAAAGTTCTACTTCATCACCGGTCTTAATCATTCCCTTGGTAACTTTACCAATATGTCCGACTTTGCCGCCAAGCATCTTTACGGTATCTTCTACTTCAAAGACAAAGCTTCCGTCCTTGCTGCTGATAACACCGGTATCTGCTACCTGTCCACCCATGGTTGCATAGAATGGAGTCTTCTCTACGAAAATAGTTCCAATCTCACCATCGGATAAAGCTTCTGTGATTTCAGTCTCGGTAGTCATTACTGTAATCTTTGAGGTATAAGTATTGTTCTCATATCCGACAAATTCAGTTGTAATACTTGGGTCGATGGATTCATATACGGTAACATCTGCACCCATGTAGTTGGTTACTTTTCTTGCTTTTCTTGCTTTCTCTCTCTGCTCTTCCATTGCGGCCTTAAATCCGGCTTCATCAATGGTAAATCCTTTTTCTTCTAAGATTTCCTGGGTCAGGTCAAGAGGGAATCCGTAAGTATCATAAAGCTTGAAAGCATCCGCTCCGGATAATTCTTTCTTTCCTTCTTTTTCCAGCTTGTCCTGCATCTCTGCTAAGATAGCAAGTCCCTGATCAATTGTTTTATTGAATTTTTCTTCTTCCTGGGATAATACCTTGAAGATGAAATCTTTCTTCTCCTCTAATTCCGGATAACCATCCTTGCTCTCACGAATAACAGTATCACTGAGTTTTGCCAAAAACAGTCCATCAATTCCAAGTAATCTGCCATGTCTTGCAGCACGACGAATCAGTCTTCTTAAAACATAACCTCTTCCTTCGTTACTTGGCATAATTCCGTCGGATACCATAAAGGTTACAGAGCGGATATGGTCTGTAATCAGACGGATAGAAACGTCATCTAATGCATCCTGCTGATAAGTCTTTCCTGATAATTCACAAATCTTATCACGGATTGCTTTCATAGTATCAATATCAAATACGGAGTCTACATCCTGCATAACAACTGCCAGACGCTCTAATCCCATTCCGGTATCAATATTTTTCTGGGAAAGCTCGGTATAACCACCTTTGCCATCTCCTTCAAACTGTGTAAATACGTTGTTCCATACTTCCATGAAACGGTCGCACTCACATCCTACTTTACAGTCAGGACTTCCACAGCCGTATTTTTCTCCACGGTCATAATAGATTTCAGAACACGGTCCGCAAGGTCCTGCACCATGCTCCCAGAAGTTATCACATTCTCCGGTTTCCGGGTCACGATAGAATCTGGTAATTTTCTCTGCCGGAACACCGACTTCTTTGGTCCAGATTTCAAATGCTTCTTCGTCTTCTCCATAAATAGACGGATACAGGCGCTCCGGGTCAAGCTCTAACACTTTTGTTAAGAATTCCCATGACCATGCAATTGCTTCATGTTTGAAATAATCACCAAAAGAGAAGTTTCCAAGCATCTCAAAGAAAGTAAGATGTCTTGCTGTCTTACCTACATTTTCAATATCTCCGGTACGAATACATTTCTGACAGGTTGTCACTCTTCTTCTCGGCGGAATCTCCTGTCCTGTAAAATATGGCTTTAATGGAGCCATACCAGCATTGATAAGCAGAAGACTGTTATCATTATGTGGTACTAAAGAAAAGCTCTTCATTGCCAGATGTCCTTTGCTCTCAAAGAATTCAAGATACATTCTTCTTAAGTCATTTACTCCGTATTTCTTCACAATAATTCCTCCAAAAAACTATTTTTCTTCCTTTTTATCTTCATGTAATGCCAGTTCCTTTGCATCTTTCCGTTTCCGCAGTGCAATACCTGTGAATACACCGAGAACTGCAATTGCAACCAGAATCACAAAAATAACTACATACTGTAAAAAACTGCCTCCAAATGCGAGAAAATTATCCATACATTCTTCCTCCTGTTTTTAACTACGGGAACCACTTTTTACCGATTTCCCGTGTAACGAAATAGTTTCCTTCCCCTAAGCAGGAAACGTATTAAGTATAGACCAATTAATGGCATAATTCAAGAATTTCATTTGAGATTGTCCATATCAAATACCTGATTTTCTTTTTCGATATCCATGATTCGGTCCGTATACAAATGATTATCACATTTTTGCTTGTATTTTTCAATGGCAGAATAATCCTGCCACATATGCATCGGGAATACATAATCAGCTTCCACATTTTTCATGAAATAAGCCAAACCAAGGTCAGTATACTCACCAAGTCTCGGGTCTAAAACCACAAATGCCACATTGATATGCTCACCTTCTAACTTGCGTATCTGGTGTCTATAGTCCCGCTCCATCTTGCCATTAATCAGCTCTCCCACATGCTCCATCTTCCAGTTATGAAGGTCTCCTGCATGATAAATGGTCTTGCCACAGGTCTTTACCAGAAACGCCACACCGGCATCCGTGGAACGAAGGGTTCTTACCTTCACTTTTCCGATTTCATATTTCTTATCCGGAATGACATATTCGATACATTTCTTTGCCCGCTCCGGAATACCGTGTTTTTTCATAAAATTCGGACTCATTTTTGTATCTTTTGACAAAATAAAATGAATGTCTTCATAATCCTCTGCCAGTTTTAAAATATTCATATCAAAGTGGTCCTGATGCTTATGGCTTGCAAAGAAATAAATGGATTTGTCTTTGTCAAATACCGGAAGCACTCCGGTAAAAGTATAACCGGTTACACGGTTTCCTTCAAAATAATCAAATATCAAAATCACATCTTCCATTTCCACCACAAAACAGCTATGATGTACAAATATTACTTTCATATCGTTCCTCTCATTTCATTCTGCCAATAATTTCATTTGCTTTCCGGTATATTTCTTCCGGTTCAAATCCAATCTGAAATGTGTTATCTTCATAAAGAATTTGTCCATTTACCATAGTAGCTTTACATTCTGTTTGCTTCCGCTGTATACAATATTCCTGACGAGATTATTTTCCGGCTGCATATTCGGCTGTTTTAAATCAAGCATGATTAAATCTGCTTTCTTTCCCTCTGCCAGACTATCGCATTCATTTAATCCCATGGCAGCAGCTCCTCCTGTCGTTGCCATATAAAGTACTTCTTCCGCACCAACACAGGCTGCATCCTTTTCTCTGACCTTTGCCAGACCGGTAGTTAAAAACATTTCCCGGAACATATCAAGGCAGTTGTTACTTGCCGGGCCATCTGTTCCGATAGCAAGATTAATTTCCTCTTTTATAAAGCGGTCAATCGGTGCGATTCCGCTTGCCAGCTTCAGATTCGATGCAGGATTCGTTACTGCCGTAAGATTTCTCTTTCGAAAAATTTCAAAATCCTCATCTTCAAAATATACACAGTGATAACCACCGCCGCCATATTGAAACATTCCAAGCTCTTCCATCAGCCGGGTCGGTGTCATTCCATAACGCTCCTTACACTGTTCTACTTCAAGTGCAGTCTCGGAATTATGGAAATATACCGGTGCATGCAGCTTTTCGGATAATGCTGCCACCTGTTTTAAGTGCTCTTTTGAGGTGGTATATTCCGCATGAAATCCCGGCACATAACCGGTTAAGTCACTCATTTCATTGACTTTATGATAAATTTCTTCCATCTCTTCAATGGAGCTTGTAAAATCATTGAAGCTGCTGACCTGCATGGTCCGGAATCCACAGTCTATGGAAGCCTTTGCAATTGTCTCCGGAAAGAAATACATATCAAAATTTGAAGTGATGCCACTGGTCAGATATTCCATGATGCCTAGTATGCTGAGCCAGTATATATCATCTGCCGTAAGCAGTGCCTCTTTCGGAAATACCTGCTTTGTCAGCCAGTCCTGTAATGGCAGGTCATCCGCATAGGAACGTAAAAATGTCATAGCCGTATGGGTATGGGCATTTTTAAATCCCGGCAGCAGCAGGTTTTTCCCTGCGTCAATTTCCCTGTCCCAAAGAATCATTCCTGCCGGCTCTTTTTCAAAAACACGTTCCGTATCAAGGCCATCCCCGATATAGATAATCTCATTCTTCTTTACCCACAATTCCCCGGTTATCACCTGAAAAGAATGTCCCTCTGACGGCGCTAAGATTCTGGCATTGTAAAAACGTATATTCATACGCAATCCCCTCCTTATCTTCTACCTTCTCCTGATAGATATCTGCCTCTTATATTTAATTTCTATAGCTGCTTCCCGCTATACCATTTTCTTACAGAAATGTTTTCATACCGGTAATAGAATCGGTCACCAGCTTTTTAAACAATGGTGCAACACGATCTGCTGTCTCCTGAACTTCACGGTGTGTCAGGGAAAATGGTGAAATTCCTGCCGCAAGATTTGAAATACAGGAAATACCGCAGATTTTCATCCCCATATGATTTGCTGCAATGGCTTCACAGGCTGTACTCATGCCTACCGCATCTGCCCCCAGTACACGGCACATGGAAATCTCCTGTGGTGTTTCAAAATTCGGTCCTGATAACTGCAGGTAAGTGCCTTCCCGAAGCGGAATATCTGCTTCAATGGCAGCTTTTCGGATTATTTTCTGTAAATCCTCATCATAGATATGGCTCATATCCGGGAACCTTTCCCCCAGTTCATCGATATTTGCCCCGATTAAAGGAGATGGTACAAAGCAGCCAATCTGCCCGGTAATCATCATCAGATCTCCGGCTTTCATTCCCTGCTGTATTCCCCCTGCAGCATTGGTAAGAAAGAGTACCTTTGCGCCCATCATTTTCATTAATCTTGTTGGCAGCACAACATCCTGCATGGAATAACCTTCGTAATAATGCACACGTCCCTGCATACATACTACCGGCACATCCCCTACATAACCGAATACGAAGCGCCCCTTATGCCCCGGTACCGTTGATACCGGAAACCCTTCGATATCGTGATAATCAAGCACTGCTTCCACCTTCATATTCGTGTCAGCATAATCTCCTAATCCGGAGCCTAAAATCAATGCTGCCTGTGGTTTAAAATCAATCTTATCTTCAAAACATGCATAACATTTTAAAAGCTTTTCATATACTTCGTTCATGCTCCTCACTCCTTTTAACAATTATACCTTCCTATGTATTAAAAATCAAATAAAGAAAGCTGGTTCGATTCCGGCAAGTCCCCAAATAATCCAAGGTCTCCCATCAGATCAATTACGGTCTTACTAACTTTGGTCCGCTGTCTGAAATCATCCTTGGAAAGGAACGGACCATCCTTTGCAGCCTCTACCACTGCCTCTGCCGCCTTCTCGCCAAGACCATCTATCGTACTTAAGGCAGGCATCAGTCTGCCATCAATAATCTGGAAACGGGATGCCTGGGCTTTATATAAATCAATGGTCCAGAACTCATAGCCTCTTGCATACATTTCCTGCACAATACGCATATCCTTATAGGTATCCTGCTCCTTCTTCGATAGTGAATCCTTTCGTTTCTCATAATCACGCATGAAATAATTCAGCTTGTCTTTTCCCTGACACATAAGCTCATAACTGAATCCGGTTGCACGGATGGAAAAGTATGCTGCATAATATGCCAGCGGATAAAACACCTTACAGTAAGCAATACGCCATGCCATCATAACGTATGCCGCCGCATGGGCTTTCGGGAACATATACTTAATCTTCTTACAGGACCAGATATACCAGTCTGGTACGCCGTGGGCAGTCATTTCTTCCTCCCACTCCGGTTTTAGCCCTTTCCCTTACGGACAGACTCCATAATGGTAAAGGATTCCTCACTGTCAAGTCCCATACTGATAAGATAAATCATAATATCATCACGGGTACAGATTGCCGTAGAAATGGTTGCTTTTCCCTCTTCAATCAATGTCTGGGCATTTCCTAACCATACATCCGTACCGTGTGAAAGACCTGCAATTCGAATCAGATGGGAAAAGGACTGCGGGTCTGCGTCAATTAACATCTGCATCGCAAAGTCTGTTCCAAACTCAGGAATTCCAAGGGCACCGAGTGTACAGTTCGTCAACATATCCGGTGTAATACTCAGTGCACTGGTATTCTTAAATAAGGACATAACGGACTTATCATCCAGCGGAATCTTCTGTGCATCAATTCCAGTTAAGTCCTCAAGCATACGGATCATGGTCGGATCGTCGTGTCCGAGAATATCAAGCTTTAATAAGTTGTGATCAATGGAATGGTACTCAAAATGAGTCGTAATAATATCGGTTGTCATATCGTTAGCAGGATGCTGAATCGGTGTAAAGGAGTAAATTTCTTCCCCCACTGGCAATACTACGATACCTCCCGGATGCTGTCCGGTGGTCCGGTGGATTCCCACGCAGCCCTGCACAATCCGGTCTATCTCACAATTTCTCTTATGCACACCATGCTCTTCATAATAATTCTTTACATAACCGAATGCGGTTTTATCTGCCAGCGTACCAATGGTTCCGGCACGGAAGGTCTGTCCCGCGCCGAAAATTACTTCTGTATATTTATGGGATTTACTCTGGTAATCACCGGAAAAGTTAAGATCAATATCCGGCTCTTTATTTCCCTTAAATCCAAGGAATGTTTCAAACGGAATGTCAAATCCTGCTTTCACCAGTGGTTTGCCGCAGTTCGGACACCGCTTATCCGGCATATCACAACCGGACTGTCCGCCATATTCCTTTACTTCCGGCGAATCAAAATCACTGTAATGACAGTGGGCACAGTAATAATGTGGTGCCAGCGGATTTACCTCCGTGATTCCGGACATGGTTGCCGCAAAAGAAGAACCTACGGACCCACGGGAACCTACCAGATAACCATCCTCATTGGATTTCCAAACCAGCTTCTGGGCAATGATATACATTACCGCATAACCGTTTCCGATAATGGATTTTAACTCCCGCTCCAACCGCTCCGATACGATTTCCGGCAAATCCTCTCCATACATCTCATGTGCCTTGTTATAGCAGATATCACGCAGCATCTGATCGGAATTTTCAATTACCGGCGGACACTTATCCGGGCGAACCGGAGAAATGCGCTCGCACATATCTGCGATCTTATTGGTATTATCGATAACAACTTCTTTCGCTTTCTCACTGCCTAAATAGCTGAATTCCTCCAACATTTCTTCTGTGGTACGAAGATATAGCGGAGCCTGCTCATCGGCATCCTTAAAGCCTTTACCCGCCAGAATAATACGACGGTATACTTCATCCTCCGGGTCCATAAAATGCACATCACAGGTTGCCACAACCGGCTTATGGAATTCTTCTCCTAATTTTACAATCCGGCGGTTAATGTCCTTTAATTCATCCATGGTGGAAATCGGTGCTTTTTCATCTTTTATCATAAATGCATTATTTCCAAGAGGCTGGATTTCAAGGTAATCATAAAACTTCACCAGACGGATAATCTCTTCCTGCGGCCGTCCCTGTAAAATTGCCTGATAAAGTTCTCCCGCCTCACAGGCAGAACCAATCAGTAAGCCTTCCTTGTGTTTTAAGTATTCGCTCTTTGGAATTCTCGCCCTCTGATGGAAATAATCAAGGTGGGATAAGGATATCAGCTTATAGAGATTCACACGTCCCAGATCATTCGTTGCAAGAATAATAGCATGATGGGTCGGCATCTTCATAACGGTCTCTTTACTGACATGTCCCTCGGCATTTAATTCATCCAGTGTATTGATGCCACGGTCAGCAAGCATTTTTACAAACTTTTCGAAAATTTCAGCGGTACATGCCGCATCATCTACCGCACGGTGATGATTCTCCAGCGAAATATTTAATGCCCTTGCTACGGTATCCAGCTTAAAACGGTTCAGGTTCGGCAGCAGCATTCGTGCCATGGCAACGGTATCTGCAATGGTAAAATCATAAGGAATGCTTAAACGGTCACAGTTATATTTGATAAAGCTCATATCAAAATCAGCATTGTGTGCTACCATAACAGCACCATCACAGAAGGCTAAGAACTCCGGCATAACTTCCGCAATCACCGGTGCCGTAATTACCATATCATCTTTGATTCCGGTCAGATTTTCAATGTGGAACGGAATCGGCACTTCCGGATTAACAAAAGTGGAAAAACGCTCGGTTATATTCCCCTTTTCTACTTTTACCGCACCAATTTCAATAATTTTATTTACCAGCGGTGAAAATCCGGTGGTCTCTATATCGAATACCACATAGGTATCCTGCAGGGACTGATTCTTTGAATTTTCTACAATGTCCTTTAAGTCATCCACAAGATAAGCTTCCACACCATAGATAATCTTAAAGTCCGGGTCATCCGGCAGTGCATGGTTTGCAATCGGGAATGCCTGGACATTTCCATGATCGGTAATCGCCAGTGCCTTATGTCCCCACTTATATGCCCTTTTTACCAGATCTCCTACATCAGTAACACCATCCATGTCACTCATCTTGGTATGGCAATGAAGCTCTACTCTCTTTAACGGGCTGTTGTCCATTCTTATTGTAGTAAAATCAGGGATTTTTTTAATTCCGACAATGGAGCCGATGGTCAGCTCACTGTCAAATTTATCAATGGTCGTTACACCTTTAATTTTAAGAAATGCTCCCTTTTTCAAATCTCCCATCAGTTCCGGTAGATTCTCATTTTTTGTAAAGATTTTAAGCACAATGGAATCTGTAAAATCCGTTACTGACATAATGATAATTGTCTTTTCACCACGGATTTCTCTTGTATCTAATGTCATTATCTGTCCACGGATGACAACTTCTCCCATTTCACCTACGATGGTCTCAATCGGAATTGCATCCTCTTCAAAATCACGGCCATAAATAACATCCGGATTGTCTGATTTTTTAACAAAATCTCTTCTCTGGAAGGAAGATTTTCCCTTGAAATCCTTTCCGCCGGAAAAGTTATTCTTTCCAGCAGCAGGTGCTACTCCTGCACCTTCTGTGCCGGTAGTCTGTTTTTTCTCCGGGGCAGCAGGTGTTTTTTCCTTTTCTGACGCTCTAGCATCCGGCTGTGCGTTTGCTTCATTGGCAGCAGGCTGTTCCATGCCATCCGCATTCTGCGTTCTTGCAGCAGCGGTTCGTGCCACGATATGGGCAACCTCTGTTTCAATCTGGCTGTCTGCGCTCTTTAAATAATCATTTTCTGCCGGCTTCTCATACTGTGGCTCAATCATTAATTTTAATCCACAACGTTCGCAGATGATTTTTTCTAAGATATCAATCAGTTCATTGCTCCGCTCTGTGGCAACAATGGTATCCTCTAAGGTAAGAATCATATGGTCTTCCCGGTCAAATTCCATTTTGCTGCAGCGCATCAGATTATAGAGCAATACGCTGTAATTGCGAATCTCTTCTAAAATACTCTCCCGGTATACCACCATCAGTTTTTCCGGTGTATACTGGCTGGATAAATTAAATTTTTCTATGATTTTAACAGCTATCTCCTTGTGCGGAAATAGCTGTTGTCTGATTTCTTGTTCAATATGATAGATTTCCGGTTTGGGAATTAGCCTTGTACTCTCTAAATAAATCCGCAGTGCATTCTGTGCGGAATTCGATGCCACTTTTGTAATCTCTGTTTCTTTCAAAAGTGCACTCATCTCTCCGGTAATCTTTAATGTCGGAAAAACTTCAAAAAACAGTTTTGCCATAATTTTTCCTACTCCTTATTCCAGTTCAAAAGTTCCTTTCTTAATTCACTTAAGAGCTGATTCTCCGGTACTTTACGGTCTATCTGACCATGCTTTATAATTAGTCCTTCTCCCACACCACCGGCAATTCCGATATCGGCTTCCTTGGCTTCTCCCGGTCCGTTGACTACACAGCCCATAACAGCAACCTTGATGTCTAAAGGAATATCCGCTACCATATTCTCTACCTGATTTGCCAGTTCGATTAAGTTGATTCTTGTTCTTCCACAGGTCGGACAGGATACGACTTCTATACCACCTTTACGAAGCCCTAAAGTTCTTAAAATCAGTTTTGCTGATTTGATTTCTTCTAACGGATCTCCGGTTAATGAAACACGAATGGTATCTCCAATCCCCTGATTTAAAATCAGTCCCAGTCCAATGGAGGATTTAATATTTCCGCTGATAATCGTTCCTGCCTCTGTAATTCCCACATGCAGTGGATGATCGGTTTGCTCAGCAATCAGTTCATGGGCTTTTACACACATCATAACATCTGAAGATTTGATACTGATAACGAGATTGTCATATCCCATATCTTCAATAAGATGCACTTTATCCAAAGCACTTTCTACAATGCCTTCTGCGGTAACACCATGATATTTTTCTACTAAATCCTTTTCCAGTGAACCGCTGTTGACTCCCACACGGATTGGAATATTTCTTTCCTTCGCTACGTCTACCACAGCCTGCACACGCTCTTCGCTTCCGATGTTGCCCGGATTGATTCTGATTTTATCTGCACCATGCTCCATGGCAGCAATAGCCAGCCGGTAATCAAAATGAATATCTGCAACCAGTGGTATTGCTATCTGCTTCTTAATCTCAGTCAATGCTTCTGCGGCTTCCATTGTCGGCACCGCACAGCGGATGATATCACAGCCTGCCGCTGCCAGACGGTTAATCTGCTCTACGGTTGCTTTTACATCCTCTGTCTTTGTATTGGTCATTGACTGTATCAGGATTGGATTTTTTCCACCGATGATACGGTCTCCTATTTTTACCACTTTCGTATCTTTTCGTTCCATGATTGCTTTTCCTCCTGTGCAGGATTATTTAAAATAATTTTCGAATATCGTTAAACATAACAAGCACCATCAATGCCAGAAGCAGCATCAGTCCGACAAAATGAACCATGCCCTCTTTGTCCGGATCCACCCGTTTCTTTCTGACGGCTTCTATAATCAGAAATACCAGTCTTCCTCCGTCTAATGCCGGTAATGGAAGCAGGTTCATAATTCCAAGATTGGCAGTCAGCATTATGGAATAATTAATTAATGTCAATACCACCGATAGCGTTCCCGCTGACTTGCTCTCGTCATAAGTATCACCAATATTCTTTACAATACCTACCGGTCCCGAAAGTTCATTGACACTGACTCTTCCGGTCACTAACATCTTCAAGCTGTCCATGGTAACTTCTATCCAGTATTTCACTTCATATACGCTATATTTTATGGTCTCAAAAATATTACCCCGCTCACGCATGGTATTTCCATAGATTCCAAAGAGATTTCTTCCTGCTTCTTCATTATATTTCGGGCTGATAGTACAGGTATATTCCTCTCCATCTCTTTCATAGGTCACTTCCAGATTCTCATTGGAATGAAACAGCGTGTAAACACTTACTTCACGATAAATATGAATGTTCTTTCCATTGATTTCTTTAATGATATCTCCAGCCTGAAGTCCTGCTTCCTCTGCCGGATATCCTTCCATAACACCTTTTACCTCCGGCCGGTCAAATCCGGCTGTCCCGATAACAATCAGTGCCAGAAAGAATGCCAGAATAAAGTTAAAAACCGGTCCTGCCGCTACAACTGCTATTCTCGCCCATACGGACTTGCTGTTAAAGGAGCCTTCACTTTCCGACTCTCCGTCTTCGCCTTCCATCATACATGCTCCACCAAAAGGCAGCAGTTTTATGGAATATTTTGTCTCTCCCTTTGTAATTCCAAATAGCGTTGGTCCAAGTCCCAGGCAAAATTCATTTACTTTGATTTTATTTTTCTTTGCCAGCAAAAAATGTCCCAGTTCATGAAAAATAATAATAAAACTGAACATTAAGATTGCAATGATTATTTTCAATCTACCACCTGCTCTCTATATACTCATACGCAGCCTGCTCTGTTGCAAGGATTTCTTCTACGGACGGACTGGCAATATAGGTACACTGCTCCATACACGCCTGTGCAATTTCCGGAATCTCCAAGAAACGGATCTTTCCGTCTAAGAACATTGCTACCGCTCTCTCATTTGCTGCATTAAAAGCAGTCGGAATGTTACCGCCCTTTCTACAGGCTTCATAAGCCAGTTTCAATCCGTAAAAAGTCTCCATATCCGGCTCTTCCAATGTAATTGCCTTCATTTTCCAGAAATCAAGCCGGTCTCCACTTAAGTGTAACCGTTTCGGATAATACAGGGCATACTGGATTGGAAGCCGCATATCTGCCGTTCCAAGCTGTGCAATGACTGCACCGTCTTCATACTCTACCATAGAATGTATGATACTCTGTGGTTGTACTACAACCTGAATCTGGTCTGCATTTACATCAAACAGCCATTTTGCTTCAATGACTTCAAGTCCCTTATTTATCATGGTTGCGGAATCAATAGTGATTTTACGTCCCATGCTCCAGTTCGGATGCTTCAATGCATCTTCCACTTTTACCTGTTCTAATTCCGCCCGCTTCTTTCCACGGAATGGTCCGCCGGAAGCTGTCAAAAGTATTTTTGCAATTTTATTGTCTCCGGCTCCCTGCAGAGACTGAAAGATTGCACTGTGTTCACTGTCCACTGGAAGGATTTTCACATTACATTCCTTTGCCAGCGGCATAATAATATGTCCTGCGGTAACTAAAGTCTCCTTATTAGCTAGTGCAATGTCCTTTCCTGCTTTCATAGCGGCTATGGTCGGACGGATACCAAGCATACCCACAATGGCAGTTACAAGAATCTCTGCTTTCTCTTCCGTTGCTACTTCTAAAAGTCCTTCCATCCCGGAAGCCACCTTTACCTTCAAATCTGCAACCCTTGTCCGAAGCTCAATCGCATCCTCTTCTGCCCATACAGCAACCAAAGCCGGATGAAACTCCCGGATCTGTTCTTCTAATTTTGCAATATTATGTCCTGCCGCAAGTGCAGTTACTTCAATATCTCCATGTTCTCTTACAACAGAAAGTGTCTGGGTTCCGATGGAACCAGTGGAACCTAAAATTGCAATCTTCTTCATGTTTCCTCCTACTTGCCAATCAGATATAATGCAAGATAATAAATAATTGGCGCTGTAAATATTACACTGTCAAAACGATCTAAGATTCCACCATGGCCAGGAATCAGTTTGCCATAATCTTTAATGTCATAATTACGTTTGATTGCAGATGCAGTCAGGTCTCCAATCATAGATATGATTGCCCCAATCGCACAAATCATGCAAAGCATAATGATATCACGGTTGGTGCTTCCCATAGAGCCCTGGAAAACAAAGCAATAAATCAGGGTTAATAATGCTGCTCCCACTACTCCGCCAACAGCTCCTTCCCAGGATTTCTTCGGAGAAAGCACCGGTGCCATCTTGTGTTTTCCAATCAGCACACCCACGCAATATGCACAGGTATCGCAGCCCCAGGAGCATAAGAAAATTAACCATACAATATAAGCTCCACCCGGTAGCATTCTGGTCTGATATACATAAGAAAGCATCACCGATACATAAAATACACCAAAAAATGCTGCTAACATCTGCTCGGTATGATATTTCGGATAAGAAAATACATATACAAACATCAGCACTACCAAAAGTGCGATGACAAATAACAGCATATCCGGAATAAACTGAAATTTCAGATTGCAATAATATACAATCGTTGCCAGTCCGCCGACGACACCGGCACAGCTTTTTTCAATTTTAAACACACGATACAGTTCATACAATCCAATCAAAGAAATAATTCCGGTTACTGCCAGCAGCAAATCATTTCCGGTAATAATGAATACCAGTGCCAGAATTACCAGCACGATTCCACTTAATAATCTTGTCTTAAACATATTACTCCTCCTCTATCTTTCCATATCTCCGGTCTCTTCCGCTGTAATCCTCTACTGCTTTACGCAGTTCTTCCGGTGTAAAGTCCGGCCATGGAACCTCTGTAAAATATAACTCACTATAAGCAAACTGCCACAGCAAGAAGTTGGAAAGCCGCTGTTCTCCACTGGTGCGGATCATAAGATCAGGATCCGGGATATCTTTCGTATCAAGATAGGATTCATATTTCTCTTCGGTAATCTCCTCTGCCGAAATACCATCCTGCCACATTTTCTTCATTCCACGGATCATTTCATCTCTTGCTCCATAATTAATGGCAATCTGTAAATTCAGTCCCGTATTATGGGCAGATTCTCTTTCCAATACAGCAATCTGCTGCTGGAATTTATCATCCAGCCGGCTGGTATCCCCGATTACACGGACTCTCATATTATTCTTGTCCGCTGTCTTTATACAGTTCTTAAGATAACTGCTCAAAAGCTTCATCAAAGCATCTACTTCATTCTGTGGACGGTTCCAGTTCTCTGTGGAAAATGCATACATGGTTACGTATTCTATGCCCAGATCATGCGCTGCTTTACAGATAACTTCAACATTCTTTGCCCCCATAGTATGTCCATAGTTTCTTGGCATTCCTCTTTTCTTTGCCCAGCGTCCGTTTCCATCCAGAATAATTGCAACATGTTTTGGAATCTTCATCTTTGTTCTCCTTTTTACAGATGTTTACAACATAAAAGGGGACACGGCAATCGCGCTATGTCCCCATATGTGTCGTACATGGATAAGATTATACCGTAAGGATTTCCTTTGTCTTTTCCTCTACTGCACCATCAATTTTTGCAATATATTTATCCGTAATTTTCTGAGTATCGTTTTCTAATTCCTTTAATTCATCCTCAGATACTTCATTTGCTTTGTTCTGTTTCTTGAATGCATCATTGGCATCCCTTCTGATATTACGGATTGCCACCTTGGCATTCTCACCTTTTTTCTTAATATCCTTTGCCAGTTCTTTACGTCTTTCCTCGGTAAGCTCCGGGAATACAAGACGGATTACTTTACCATCGTTGGTTGGATTTAAGCCTAAATCAGATGTTAAAATTGCTTTTTCAATCTCTTTTACAAGGGATGCTTCCCAAGGCTGGATCTGAATCATTCTTGGCTCCGGAACATTGATATTTGCAACCTGCTGTAACGGGGTCGGTGTTCCATAATAATCTACAGTAATTCTGTCTAAGATATGCGGATTCGCTCTTCCTGCCCGGATAGTTGCATATTCTTCCACAAGATTCTCGTATGATTTCTGCATTTTCTCTTCATATGGGTTTAATCTGCTATCCATAAATAATCTCCTTTATTATACAGTCACTTTCGTGCCGTTAAATTTTCCGCTCATTGCATTTACAATGCTGTCCGGCTCATTTAATCCGAATACATACATTGGCATTTTATTTTCCATACACATAATAGATGCGGTTAAATCTACTACTGCAAGCTTCTTATCAATCACTTCCTGAATGGATACCTCATCATATTTCTTTGCTGCCGGATTTACCTTCGGGTCACTGTCATAGACACCGTCAATGGCTTTTGCCAGGAAAATGCCCTCTGCATCCATTTCAATGGCACGGAGTACAATTCCGGTATCTGTTGAAAAATAAGGATGTCCTGTTCCACCTGCAAAAAATACTACCATTCCTTTTTCAAAATATTTATTGGCACGGTCTTTTGAGAAAAGTTTGGTCATGCTTCCACACTCAAACGGAGTCAGAATCTGTGTCATCATTCCAACAGAACGGAAGATTTCAGATACATAAATACAGTTCATAATCGTTGCAAGCATACCAATCTGGTCTGCTTTGGTACGGTCGATAGTCTCGCTGGAACGTCCTCTCCAGAAATTACCGCCACCAATTACGATTCCAACCTGGCATCCGCCATCTACAATCTGTTTTACCTGGCGGGCAACTTCTGTTACGGTCGGCTCATCAAAACCTGTTTTCTTTTCTCCTGCAAGTGCTTCTCCACTTAATTTTAAAAATACTCTCTTCATTATTTATTCTCTCCAAAAAGACTTTCCACATCAATATCAGCATAGCACTGGGAACAGAAACCTTCGATAACTGCACCATTGTTAATCTGAACAGAACGGGATTTGATGTTACCCATAACAACTGCAGAAGTATCTACAACTACAGGTCCCTGAACATCGATATCGCCCTTGATTGCTCCTGCGATAACTGCAGAGCTTGCGGTAATATTTCCAATAATGACAGAACCAAGTCCGATTTTAACAGTTCCGGTGCTTACCACTTCACCTTCTACTTTTGCAGCATCAGCGAAGAATTCAGCAGAATTGCTGTTTCCATTGATAGTTCCGGTAACAACCAGCTTGCCATTACACTGAACATCACCATTAATATTTCCACGGATATCTAAAGAACCAGTAGATGCCATATTACCTGTAATGGATGTTCCTTCTGTGATTACAGATACTTCATCTGAAACTTCATCTGATGTCTGAACCGGAGCAAAATGCGCCGGAGTTGCCGGCTGTACCGGTGTTACTGTCTCTTCTGGCATTGTCATGGTTTCATTTGCTGTTGTCTCACTCATTTTACTTTCCTCCTGAATATGTAAATCTTCTTTTTCTTCTGCAGCTGGTGTCTCTACTTTTGTTTCTGTTTCCTGTGCCGGTGCTTCCTTCTCTACCGGAGCATTGGCATCCTTGGTAACCTTTTCTAAAAGTCCGTCCAATTTGGATAATTCAGACTCCACATCCAGTTCATCTTCCAATGTATTGACTACTACATCGTTATCCTGCTCTGCTGCCTCTGTTGTGTCTTCACCCGGTACCAGTTCGTTCACTGCCTGTGATAAATCCTCTTTAAAATCTTTAAAAAAGCTCATTCTTAAAAACCTCCATTTTTTCTATTGAACACTGTCTGCACTAATATGCTGTATTACAGTTGTATCCTCAGTAATCGGAAGTAACTCTACTCCCTGTGCCTGTAGTGCCTCAATCATCGGACCTAAGGCTTCCACCGTTGTCTCCTTCGTATTTGCATCATGAAGTAACACAACCGATGTTTTATATTTTACCACATCCTCTAACACATTATCTACCAGCTCGTCCGCTGTATATGCCTGTGATGTAGCATCACCACTGGTTACATTCCAGTCAAAATAAGTAACATCCTGATCATTCAGATATTTTATAAACTCTTTCATATCAGTATTACTGACCTGATTGCTGCTTCCACCCGGGAAACGATAATAATGGCAATCCTCTCCCGTTATATCATAAAGATAATTTTGTATTTTGGTAAAATCATCCTCAAAATTTTCAAGCGAATCGTAAATCACACTGTATTTATGGGAATAAGAATGCATTCCCAGTGTGTGCCCCTCATTTACAATTCTTTTATACATCTCCTGGGACTCTTCATCTTCTTTTCCTACAACAAAAAATGTTGCTTTCACATTATACTGCGCCAATGTATCAAGAATAGCTGCCGTATTGGAACTTGGTCCATCATCAAAGGTAAGATATACTTTAAGCTGATCTCCCGGCTGTGCCTTGTTGCTTTCATCCTCTGCCACCAATGGCTGGATAATCGAACTGTCTGCATTCTGATCCTGATATTCTGTGTCTGTCTGTAATTCCGTTCCAGTAGACATTTCTCCTTTCGACTGGTTCTCGTCCTGCTGTACCTTTCCGGAAACAATACCGCTTGATACCAGCCTGTCTATCTGGTTCTGTAAAGAAATTACCCGGCACAACAATACCACGCACAAAATAATCGATATCAGCATCCAGGCGAAGATAGATGTTATAATCCCCGTCTTCATGCGATTAATGCGTTTTCGCCTTTCCCGCTGTTCCTTTAACCCCTTCGTGGTCTTCTCTTCCATGTAGTGACCTCCCGGTCATAAAATCTCTTTTCTATTGTAACACACTTTAACAAAATATCACTATAAAAAATAATTTTAATTGAATTACTTCTTGAGATTTTTCTTTCTTTTGTCAGAAAATTCCCCTGCAGAAATCACTCTACAGGGGAATTTTATATACTTTTACAATTTGTGCTAAGCTTTTGCTTAGTTTCCTGCTATCTGAGCAGCAACTTCTGCAGCAAAGTCTTCATTTTTCTTCTCCAAACCTTCACCTGTTTCGAAACGTACAAACTTCTTAACAGATACAGGAGCACCAACTTCTTTGGAAACCTGCTCTAAGTATTTTCCAACTGTCTGTTTTCCATCTTCTGCTTTTACATATACCTGATCTACTAAGCAGATTTCTTTTAACTCTTTGCTGATACGTCCTTCGATCATTCCATGGATAACCTTTTCCGGTTTCTGGGACTCTTTCGGATCATTCATAATCTGAGCTAAGAGAATTTCTTTCTCATGTGCGATGTAATCTGCACTTACTTCATCTCTGGAAACATATTTTGGATTTAAAGCTGCTATCTGCATTGCAATGTTGGTTAATGCTTCTTTTACTGCATCATTTACAACAGTTGTGTCAGCATCAACGATAACACCGATTCTTCCGCCGCCATGGATATAAGATACTACACAACCATTCTCAGCTACAACCTTTTCGAATCTACGAATCTTTAAGTTCTCTCCGATAACTGCAACTTTCTCTACTAATGCATCTTTTACTGTCTTGCTTTCATCTGCATTCCATTTTTCTTCCATGAATGCATCCATGTCTGCTGCGTCAGAGTTTACTGCCTGTGTTGCAACAGCCTCTACAAACTCACGGAATGTATCATTTTTAGCAACGAAGTCTGTTTCAGAGTTAACTTCAACAACTGCTGCTGTCTTATCATCTTTTACTACAACAGTACAAAGACCTTCTGCTGCAATTCTTCCAGCTTTCTTCTCAGCTTTTGCCTGTCCGTTTTTTCTTAAATATTCAACAGCCTCATCCATGTTGCCGTCTGTTTCACCTAATGCTTTTTTACAATCCATCATTCCTGCGCCGGTTAATTCACGCAGTTCTTTTACCATTGCTGCTGTAATAGCCATCTTCATTTTCCTCCATTTATTTTTTCTAAAGGTAAGGACAGGCAATTACTGTCTGTCCTGTTTTATACACACGTTGTGTGTTTCTTATCGTTTAAAATACTGTTCTTATGCCTCTACAGCTTCTTCTGCATCCTCTGCAGCTTCAGTGTCAACATCAACAGTTCCCTGATTTGCTTCGATAACAGCATCTGCCATTTTAGAAACGATTAATTTAACGGCTCTGATTGCATCATCGTTACCAGGAATTACATAATCTAACTCTTCCGGATCACAGTTTGTATCTGCAATACCAATAAGTGGAATTCCTAAGGAATGAGCTTCCTGAACGCAGATTCTTTCTTTCTTAGGATCTACGATAAAGATAGCATCTGGAATCTTCTTCATTTCTTTGATTCCGCCTAAGTTCTTCTGTAATTTATCTAATTCTTTCTTTAATTTGATAACTTCTTTCTTAGGAAGAACATCAAATGTTCCATCCTCTTCCATAGTTTCGATTGCTTTTAATCTTGCAATACGGCTCTGGATTGTCTTGAAGTTAGTAAGCATACCACCTAACCATCTCTCG
This sequence comes from Roseburia sp. AF42-8, assembly GCF_003435965.1. NCBI lineage: Bacteria > Bacillati > Bacillota > Clostridia > Lachnospirales > Lachnospiraceae > Roseburia > Roseburia sp. AF42-8. The sequence goes on along the minus strand of NZ_QTVB01000023.1, from coordinate 4,120 downwards.
TTTACATAGAACATGTTACAACGCTCTGCTTCTGTTTTGATTGCATCCTGAGCCTGTTTCTTTGTTCCTACGAAAAGAATAGTACCACCATCAGCAGCGATATCTGCCATGGCTTTGTAAGCCTCATCAACTTTACCTACAGATTTCTGCAGGTCGATGATGTAGATACCATTTCTCTCTGTGTAGATGTATGGAGCCATTTTAGGGTTCCATCTTCTGGTCTGATGTCCAAAATGAACACCTGCTTCTAATAACTGTTTCATTGAAATAACGCTCATTGTTTTTCCTCCATTTGGTTATTCTTCCATATACTTCTTATTATCAGACAACCTTGCGGCACCAATCTGACAATCGGTATATGTGTAAATTTATCGCAACGCATGGATTATATCATACTCAGCCATGCTATGCAACCTTTTTTTAATGATGAATCGTTTTATCCGTAAGTATTCCGGCAATTTCTTCATAGCCAGCCCCTTCCGGAATCGTTACGGTTCCAGGCAGGACAAAATTGGCATAATTATTATCTACCATATATTTATTAAATGCTTCTGCATTGTCCACAAGACCTTCTTCCTGCAGACGCTGTGAAACCGCATTAGAAGAATCTCCTACTTCTACGGTAAATTCCTTCTGTACCATATTGGTCCATCCTGTGACGGTGGTACGGCATCCGCTCCATCTGTTCCCACATCCTGCGATATCTCCCCTGAATCAGTTGTTCCCGGCTGCATATCTGTCTGTTCTGTATTAAAACCGCCTTCCGTGCTCTTTGGAATCTCATCTTCTGTTTCTGTAGCTTTTGGTATGGTGTCCTTTCCGGTATCTTCCATTACCATTCCAAGTTCTTTTGCCCTTGCAATGATTTCATCATCTGAAAGGTCATTTTTCTTCATTGCAAATGATATGGATAAGATAATCGTGCTTATCAGAATACCAATTCCCAAGCCTCTCAGATAATACTTAAACTTCACTTGTATCTACTCCTTTATACAATCCTACAACCAATCTCACTTCACCCTGTCCAAGGCCCAGTTCCTTTGCTATCTCTACATACGATTTTCCCTGACTGTATAAGGCAAGGATTTTTTCGTTATGATTCGTCTGCTCCGGCTGTTCTTCCATCTCTCCGGTTGCCGGTTCCGCTTCTGTCTCCACCGGTTCCTCTGTGGCTTTTACTTCTTCTGTTTCTTTAACTACAGACTCTTTCGCCTCTTCTAAGCTCTCACCGATTTCGGCTGACATCTCGCCAATTTGTCCTGCAAGCTTTGTCAGTTCTGTGTGCTTGTCATTTAGCATGCTGTATAAAAACATAATCTCATTATGGGTCTGATTCATCTTCTCCATAACGGTATCCGAATATTCACCGATTGCCAGCATTTTTTCATTGGTCTCTTTATCCAGTGCCCGCTCCACCTTATCTGTGGAATCTTCAATTGCATGGTCAATCTGGTCTTCTATCGCAGCTTCTGCATCTTTCAACTTGTTTTCCAGTATTTTTTTTATCTCATTCTGACTCAGTTCCGCAATACGGTCTAATTCTGCACCGGATAGCTTTTCTGTTACCATAAAGCTTCCTATCATCATAACCAGACCAGCCAGAATCAGGATGATTTCCACGCCTGTCATCTGTCAGATACACTCCTTTTTATATTTTAACATCAAAGCCGCCAATTGCACCTTTGATAACCACACGGTCTTCTTTCTGTTTCTTTTTCCGTTGTTCCTGCCGCTGGTACTGACCCTTTCCCTCTTCCTTTGCATCAAAACGATGTTCTTCCATCTGGGAATCATCTTTCCTGGTCACCTGCTCTGATTGGCGGTATTCTTCTCTTTGCACTTCCATCTGTATATTTTGCTGATCCACCATAGGTTTCATATCCTGCTGTTGTTTCAGTGTTCCAACATCCTGTGTTCTCTGAATAACTCCATTCATATCTACCGGACGAATTGACATATCCACACACCTCCAGCCTGTCTCAACCATATGTCATTACATATTTGAGATTTTTACTTCACCCTCATCCTTATAAAGCTGACAGAAGCTTCTGTCATCCTTTACAACAAGGCTTACATCGGTAATATTTACAATTACTCCCGCATACAGTATCTTTGATACTTTCACCCTTGCATTGCTACTGCCATTTAATATACTCTGCAGCCTTTCGTATTCATGCTCTAATGGTGTACGCTGAGCTTCCTTCTCCTTAAAAGCACGCATAAGCTGTTCAATATACTGGATTTTTCCCTGATCCAGTTTTTCTTTATTCTTAAGCTTCTCTCCATAGGTAGTAAGAATCGTCCGAATCTGCTCAATGGTCTTATTCAGCTGAAGCAGTTCTTCCTGCACTTTCACATAACGTTCTTTCTTTTCCGGATCCACACCAACTTCAATACGTGTTCCTGCTCCAAGGCTGGAACCAATGGTCTGGGCCTCTACCAGACTGCCCGCCCGGATAACACCACCTGTTATGAATCCATTCTTACCACTTACGCGAACCTCCGTTGCTGCGGATACCTTACTATGTAAAATAGAATCTGTTTCAACATAACCTCCGGAAATGATGGTTGCATTTTCAATAAACTTGCAGATAACATTTCCCTGTGCCCGAAGTATTCCTTTGGTCATTCCATGAATTCCACGTTTTACAATAATCTGACCACCCGCCTGTATCAGCGCATCTTCTACCACGCCTTCTACTACTACATCACCTTTTGCAATAATTGAAAAACCACCTTTTACATTACCTCTTACGGTAACGTTTCCCGGATAATCAATATTACCGGTGGAATTATCCACATCAGCCGGCACTTCATAGACATCTGATACAAATACTTTACCATTTACCAGACTTGCATGTCCGGTTACTTCAGAGTACAGTTCTGTTTTGTCTTCCGATACCCGGATATTATTTCCATATTCTAACCGGAGAGAGCGTACCTGTTTTGGTTTAATTTCTTTTCCCTGTACATCATATCCTTTGATTCCATGATCTTCCGGAAATAATTTTGCCAGAAGGTCTCCTTCTTTGATATGGCTGATTACATTCAGTTCACGGTAATCTACCGAACCATCTTCATTTTTCTTCGGCTTTAAATCAACATCTGTATTAAAATAATATTCAATTCTGGCATCCTGACCATCTACCGGTTTCTTTCCTTTTGCCAGCACAAAATCGGTACAGTATTCCCTATCCTGGAAAAATTTCAAAATTTCATCCTGATCAACCCCTGCTTTGACACCTTTTGCAGTTAAATCCCTTAAGATTTCCTGCACATTCATATTCGTGCCGCCTGCAGCCGGATAAAATCTGCATACCGCCTCCATGGCATCTGCTGATACTGTTACGGACATCTCTTCATTTATCTGAATCGGATAAATATCTCCGACCATAATCTCTGTCATCTCATTGCTGTTAATTGCTGCAACCAGTTCCTTTAAATTATAATCCGGGCAGCCATGCCTTTCCAGATACTCTGTCAGTTCACCAATTTCAATAACATTTCCTTCCAGAGCTGCCGGGAAAAGCTTAATATAAGTCGCATGTTCCTTTATCACAAATTGAAAATAAGCATTTGCCTGTCCCATAGCTTCCCTCCTTTTAACTTTCATCAACCAATATATCCATATAACTTCCCATTTTCTTTTTCATCTTTGCCAGAGCCCTGGTATGAAGCTGGGATATTCTTGATTCAGATACTTCAAGAATACTGCTGATTTCCTTCAAGGTAAGTTCTTCATAATAATAAAGTTCAATTACCCTGCGTTCCTTTTCCGTCAAGGTCTCAAGGCTTTGTGCCAAAACTTCTTTCAGTTCGCTTTCTGCCACCACATCTTCCGGTTGTGCAAAATGGGAATTTTTTGTCGCATCCATCGCAGGCTCTGTTCCCTGCTCCACAAACTCATTTAAAGAAACAACATTGGTAACTTTTAACTGGGACTGCCAGTTCAGGTATTCAGTCCTCTGATACCCCGAGTTCGCTTGCAATCTCTTCATCCAATGCCGTCTTTCCTGTCTTCATTTCTATATTTTTTATTGCTTCGTTCAATCTTTTTCTGTTTTTGGCGAACAGCCCTCGGTTATCCAGTCCATTTTACGAATCTGGTCTAATATTGCCC
>NZ_QTVB01000022.1:0-42543 GCF_003435965.1 Roseburia sp. AF42-8 | reverse complement strand
TTATAACAGAAAGCAAGAGATTTTGTTAAAAAAACTCCTGCAAAACCAGCAAAATTTAAAAGCCGATGGAATTTACTCTTGCACTGGAATTTACTTTTTCAAGTCAGCTTAATTTTCTGTGAAAAAAGTATGTTCTTCTTCTGTCAAATGCTGTTTCTGTGAATATACAGCCAGCTTTCCGAATAGTCTTTCCGTTCTTTCTCACTCATCTTCCCATATTTCTCATAAGGAATCTTTGCCAGAACCATCTTTTCATTTCCACATTTAAAACATTCCACTTCATTTCTTCTTGAAACCGTCCGTATCCAGCCACATTTCGGACAAATATAAACTTTCATCATGTGTAACTCTACCTCCCTGTTACTTGTTTTTCTCTATACTCAGTTACAAAGTTACCACTTTCTTACAAATTCTGCAATGCCTTAGTGCTTTTGTCCCAGGGAATAATCTGTCCGGTAACGGGTCAGTCCGGGATGATAATAGGGATCTCCCTGCTTTAAAATATCAATCCAGCGGGTTCTCATATATTCAATCTCTTCCTGAAAACGGCGTACTTTCTCCTCTGTATCCTCCTGTCCTCTGGACTTTGATTCATAATGGTACGCTTCTACAGATGGTTCATATATAATAAGATAACCCTTCTTCCGGATTTTAAGACACAAATCCACATCATTAAATGCTACTGATAAAGCTTCGCAGAATCCGTCCACCTCACGGAACACCTTTGCCGGCACCATAAGAAATGCTGCTGTTGCTGCACTTAAATTCTGCCGCAGGCTGGCTCTATACATATACCCACTATCGCTGCGTACCTGTCCTACACACATATTGGCTGCAATTCCTCTGGCATGTCCACCGATGCCTATGACAATTCCGGCATGCTGTATCGTATCATCCGGGTAATAAAGCTTTGCTCCCACTGCTCCGGTATTTTCTTTTCCGCACAGGGTAAGCATCCGTTCCATGTAATCCTTTGTTATAATCTCAATATCATTGTTTAAGAACAAAAGATATTCACCCTTTGCATAGGATGCTCCATAGTTATTAATGGCTGAATAATTAAAAGTACCCGGTATTTCAGGTTTCCATTCTACCACACGGATATCCGGATACTGCATCTGCAGCTCTTTATAATAATCAAAGATTTCTTCGCTTTTACTGTTATTTTCTATAATGATAATCTCATAATTCCGGTAGCTGCCCTGCCGAATGGATGTGATGCATTTTTCCAAAGAAGCTTTTTCGTCTTTATTCGGTATCAGAATGGATACCAGTGGCTGCTTCTTTTCGTGACTGCCTGCTGCCATAGATGCATGCTCTACTCTCGGTGCATGCTCTGCCTTTGTATGATAAAGCACTTTGGGAATATGGATGATACTATCGGACTGCTTTGCCGCCCGGCAGATCAGTTCTTCTGTTGCAGGATTTCCGTCATTTTCTTTCAATGCCTGCAGGAATACCGTTTTTCTGATGCAGCATAAATGTCTGATATAACAGTAGTTTTCCAGATAATCCGGGCTGAAGTCCGGCTTTAAAAGAGGCTCTGCTGTCTCCGTTGTCTTTGATTCATCCGGACATCTGACATCTTCATCCGTATAAATCAAATCCGGCTTTCCGATTTCTTCCCAGTGAATTCCTGACTGCCTTGTCTCTTTTGGAAAAGCAATGGCATGGGCAAGCTCATAGAAAGCATCCGGTTCTAAGGTGTCACCCGCCTCAATAAGCGCTGCATATTCCCCGGAAAGTTCTATTTCTTTTCCGGTACAGAGCTTATCGATACAGGTTAGATTCCAGTTGGTATAGCTCTGCTGTTCTAACATAGCCAACGCATCTTCTCTATTTTCTCCCATATAAACACAACTGATAAGCGGTCGATAGGACCACTTATCAGATTCTTTTGTCTGTATCTTAAGTTGTGCTTCTGTCACCTTATGGGCTGCTGCATATTCTGCATAGGAAATCTGCTCCGGTTCTCCTTTTTCTTTCAGGCGGATAAAGAATTCCTTTAAACCATAATTTTTTAAATATCGGAAACCTTTTCTGAGGTTATAAAGGCTCAGTTTCATCTTGTCTCCTTTTTTCACTGCTCTAATCTCACTGCGCTAATCTCGTCGTTCTAATCAGGCAGCTTTATTTTCTAAAATTAATCTCTGTCATAAATATCTCTGGTATATACCTTGTCCTGCACATCCTCTAAGTCTGCACTGTTACGGTTGGATACAATAACATCGGACATCTTCTTGAACTCGTCTAAGTCATGGATTACTTTGGAATTATAGAAGCTGTCATCCTTTAAGGTTGGCTCATAAATCACTACTTCAATGCCCTTTGCTTTCAGACGTTTCATAACGCCCTGAATAGAAGACTGGCGGAAGTTATCGGAATTGGTCTTCATGGTCAGACGATAAATACCTACTACAGAAGGATTTCTATCTAAAATCTGCTGTGCAATGAAATCTTTTCTTGTCGTATTGGCTGCAACGATTGCTCCGATAATATCATTTGGAACATCCGCATAATTTGCCAGTAACTGCTTGGTATCCTTTGGCAGGCAGTATCCGCCATATCCGAAGGACGGATTGTTATAATAGTTACCGATTCGCGGGTCTAAGCCTACGCCTTCGATAATCTGTCTGGTATTTAATCCTCTTACCTCTGCATAGGTATCCAGCTCATTAAAATAGGAAACACGCAGTGCAAGATAAGTATTTGCAAATAATTTGATTGCTTCTGCCTCGGTGAGGTGTGCTAATAATACCGGAATATCCTCTTTGATAGCACCCTGTTTTAATAAGCCGGCGAACTCTTCTGCCTTTGCCCTTAAGCTTTCATCCTCTTTCGGATATCCACTACGATACGGGATGGATAGAGGTTATCATATAATGCTCTTCCTTCTCTTAAGAATTCCGGAGAGAAGATGATATTTTTGCTGCCAAACTGTGCTCTTACTTTTTCGGTATAGCCAACCGGAACTGTAGATTTGATAACCATAATTGCATCCGGTGCATATTCCATAACCAGCTTGATTACGGCTTCTACGGATGATGTATCAAAGTAATTCTTCTTCTCATCATAGTTGGTCGGAGTGGAAATGATAATAAAATCTGCTCCTTCATATGCTGCCTTTGCATCTGTGGTAGCCCGCAGATTCAATGGTTTCTCTGCTAAATATTCTTCAATCTCCTTATCGACGATTGGCGATTTCTTATGATTAATCAGATCGACCTTCTCTTCAACAATATCGACTGCCCATACCTCATTATTCTGTGCTAATAAAATGGAATTTGACAATCCCACATAACCGGTTCCTGCTACTGCAATTTTCATGTGTATCCTCCTTATTTTTCATTGTGTTTCAATTTTCCAAATATCATGCGTACTTCTTCACGCACCAGTTCATCCCCTAAGATTAAAAGCATAATGCCATAGGTTACTACTCCAATTATAATCATCAGTAACATATAAATCAAATAACTGCTGAAAGTTACCTTCTGAAACAGCACATATGCAATGACCATCGGAACGGATGCGATGACATATTTCCAGACACCCTGCATCATTCCCTTAAACGGTATCATCTTATGTCCTAAGATAATGCAGATTAACATTACCATTGCCTCTGCCAGTACGGTAGCAATTGCTGCTCCATCGTAGCTTAATACCGGAATCAGCAGGTAGTTAATGATAAGGTTACTGATTGCGCCACCCAAGGTTGCCCAGAAAATAATCTTCTCTTTCTTCTTTGGCATAAATATCTGATATGCAATAAAGCCGTTAATCGGCGAGAAGAACAAATTGATGGCAAGAATTCTCGATGTTGTAACACTCGGGAAAAACTCGCTGTAATTCTTACCGGATATCAGATGAATGACTTCCGGCGAAATCAAAAGCATACCCACCATACATGGTACAATTAACATCATCATAAAACGGAATGCCTGTTTTAACAGCCGGTCAAAGTTATCCTTCTGGTCATTTTCAAGATAATATGCCATCCGGGGCATGATAACCGTACTCAGAGATTTAATCAGCGTACACAAAACCTGATTCATCTTCGATGCCGTTGTATAGATTCCCGCATCCTTATCTCCCTTCATCCATCCCAACATTGTAATATCGGAATTGAGATAAATAACAGATGCAATCGAAACGCCAAACATATATACCATCGGTTTCATATGAACCTTGATATCAGCCCAATGGACTCTTGTTTCAAATAAATGGATGTAATGTCTGCTGTGAATAAAATTCAGCACACCGGAGCCAACGGTAGATACCGCAGTCAATGCCACATACCATGCCACATCACCTTCATTCCGTACCAGCACAAATAGCATTACAAGTGCTACTACCTGGAAAATGACAGAACGAATCGTAATATACTCATACTCTTCCAACAGTTCATAGAGCCATTCCATACCAAGGGTGGTAAATAGAACCGTAGAACTGCTGATTAACAGCAGCATTTCATAGCCATCAAACTTCGGCAGGAACAACGCACCTGCAAATCCGATATAAGCAAGCACCGTAAATACCAGATTGATGAAAAACATCTCCGAAGCAAATTTATTTAATTTTGCCTTATCGTCACGGATTTTTGCACCCTCTGTAATGGCATAATTATTAACACCAAAGGATGCTACCAGCTGAAAATAGCTGACAATGGATGCTACATAGGCAGCCCGTCCCACTCCGGCAGAATTCAGTACCCGCGTTGCATATGGATAGGTAATCAGCGGGAATACTATCGTCATCAAAACCCGAATCAGATTCATTATAAAGTTAAATTTGATTGATTTTACTTCTTTCACAATATGTCCTCGCTGTTACTTCTGCATTACCTCTAAATGTTCCAAGAGAATTCCAAGCGATTTAATCTGATTCTCCAGATTAAAGATTTCTTTTTTACGCTCGGTCTTATAAATATAATCCGTAGAGATATCCTCAAGATGAAGAATTCTTACCTCCGGACAGTATACCATCGGTATTCCCGCTTCTTTACATCTTAAATATAAAAGTTCTTCTTCCCGGAACATAAAGGTATCCGGCACGAATGCATCTTTATATTTTGTAAGATAAATCGGCGAGAAAATCAGACAGCAGCCATGCAGTACCAGCTCATCCTGATATTCCAAGGAGCCTTCTGTGCAGTCTTCATGTTTCTTTAATTCCGGCATGACATGAATCTTTCCAAGGAAGATGCGAAGCAGCAGCTTTGCTCTGTCCCAAAGATTCCAAAGCGGATAAATGGAAGAGGTAATGTGTTTTATCTCGTCTCATATACATGGCGTTCTTTTTTCAAACCCTCAATGGATGCAATTTCATAATACATGGCATTTTCCCTGCCATCCTTTAATTCAATATGCGGTCCCATTACTGCAAACTGATGTGCTTCATAGGCTGCCTCCACCAGCTGCGCAAAGTTATCCTGCAATAAAATCACATCATTGTTCATTACACAGATAAAATCGCAGTGCAGTTCTTCTCTTGCATATACATAGCCTAGATTGTTGCCTTTGGCAAAGCCGAGATTTTCCTTACTCAAAAGAACACTTACATGCTCTGTGTCTTTATAGCACTCCGCTAAATCTTTACCGGTTCCGTTGCCGGACGCATTATCTACTACCACAATTTCATAATCAGCCTGTGCCATTTTCTCCTGAATTGCCGCAATACACTTCTTTGTCATATCAAGAGTGCAATAATGCAATACCACAAAGCCAAATTTTTTCTTCTCACTCATCTTTGATTCCATCCATTCCAGATATCCTAATTGTGTAATAATAAACTGTCAATGAACAGCCATTTTACATGACAGACAAAATACCAGAACTTTGCTTTTCGGTATAATTTCAAAGCCTTTTTATCAGACATTTTTCCAGTCTTAACATATTCTAACCATGCCTTTGAAACGTCAAGTCCGTCCTTTGTTATCTTATCTTCATAGAAAGCAGCCTTCTCACCAGCCGGTTTCTCCTTACATTTATGCATGAAACTCATATCTGCCCAGTGACGTACGAGACTGTAGCGGATAAATTCCGGTGCAATCTTCTGCTCCAAGTCATAGTCCATCAAATTTCTAAGATAGTTGATAAACCGGGAATTTCCCGTCCAGATGCCGTCTCCGGTCTGACGATAGCTCGCCATAATATCCGGCATATAATATACATCCCCATGCTTAATAAAACAGAACGTAATGGTATTATCATTAAAATAATCTGCTACCACATCCTTCGGAATATCCTTGATATAGGCACTTCGCATCAGAATAGAATCCGGATGGAAATAGAAACGCCCCCAATAGGTTGTTCCCTTTAATTTCATCGTATGATTGCAGTTTAAAAATGGGGTATTTTCTTTCGTCTTCTCATCATAGGCATAGACATTGTGGGCACAGACTGCATATTTTGCATTTTCCGGCTGATCCATAATCTCTACCTGCTTCTGCAGTTTATGGTCATCGACATAGAAATCATCCCCATCGAGATAAGCAAAATACTCTCCCTTTACATACTGCAAAAGATTCAGACGGTTTCTTGATGCCCGCTGGCTACTGTTGTATTTCACACCAGGTTCCCGGTCCATCACATAAATTTCCATTCTGTCCGGATATTTCTGCTTCCATTTCTGTAATTTTGCCATGGTGCCATCGGTAGATCCATCGTCACCAATCAGTACTTCAAAATCAAAATCACATTTCTGGTCAAAGACACTCTGCAATGCCTCATCCACATAATCTTCCTGATTATAAAAAGTCACAAGGACGCTTACTTTCATACTATCCTCCAGTGCCTACAATGTAATGGAGTAGGTCAGGTTATTACAATAGGAGCTTCCGAAGTCTTCTTTGCTGGTAATCAGTCCCATGTTCAGATAATTACCCAAATCTTCGGTTGCTGTTCCCCAGGAAATCCGTTTATAGCCACGATTCTTCATTTCCACAATCATGGAATAATACATAAAGGTCATCGGGCTTAATTTATTAAACGCCTGTCTTGCAGCAAGATACTGTGTATGGGCACAGCCTACTTTATCGAAATAAAACATCATGGAACCTGCTAACATTTCATCCTCTTTGAAGATACCAAAGAATCCACATTCCTCCGGGAAACGGTCATTCTTGAAATCTAAAAGCTCTGCTAAAGTATGTACCGGTTTGGTATCATACTTGGAAAGGTTCTCACAGAGAATATCATAGAATTCTTTAATCTCATCATCTGTCGTCAGCGGTCTGCATTCCAGACCTTCCTTCTCACAGTTGTGTACATTGGTACGTTTTCCCTGTGCAAAGTTTGAAAGAATTGCCTCTTTATAAGTCGCGTAGTTTACATAAGTACTCAGCTCCTTATGCTCCGTATAGCCTGCATGCTGGAATGCATACTGGAATAAATCACTTTCTACTTCTGAGAAAATATCGGAAGTCATCTTAAGATAAGCCTCGTTATAGCCCTGCTCCTTAAGATAATCTTTTAATTCTTCTACTAATACCACGACATGTTTTGCATTGTGATGCTTCTTGTCGATAATGATACCGCCAAAGGTGGTTCCTTTGTGGGAGAAAAATACCTTTTTCCCATCCTGCTCCAATTCACATGCCGGAATCAGGGCTGCGATATTATTTTTCTCATTATATACTACCAGAGATACATCTTTAAATCTGCCTGCCGGATGATAATTGAAGAACCGGCGGCTCTGTAAAAAGGTTCCGTTTATGGATTTTTCTGTGATAAATTTATCCCACTGTTCCTCTAAACTGTCCTCATATTTTTCAAATCGAAACATAGTCTCTCCTCTTCTATTTGAATGCATTGATTGCATCAATGACATATCCGGTTTCTTCCTCTGTCATTCCATAATACATCGGAATGCTAAGCTCTGTTGCAGAAATCTCTTCTGCCAGTGGAAGCTCTCCCTTTTTGATGCCAAGCTTTCATATGCGCCCTGCAGATGCATTGGAATCGGATAATGTTTATTGGTTCCAATTCCCTTTTCATTTAAGAACTTCTCTAATTCATCCCTGCGTGCACAGCGGATTGCAAAGATGTGGAATACATGCTTCGTATCCGGCATTACAGTTGGCAGAGCGATTTCCGGATTCTTAATTCCGGCAAGATATTTCTCTGCTGTCTCAATACGGTTTGCATTCCAGCGGTCTAAGTTCTTTAATTTAATTCTTAAGAAAGCTGCCTGCATCTCATCCAGTCTGGAGTTATTTCCCTGATAGATATGATGATATTTATAATCAGAACCATAGTTGCCAAGGGCACGTACTTTATCTGCCAGCTCTTTATCATTGGTTACAAAAGCTCCGGCATCTCCTAATGCACCTAAGTTCTTGCCCGGATAAAAGCTGAATCCAGCTCCGTCTCCAAGACTTCCCACATGTTTTCCCTTATAGAGTGCACCATGTGCCTGTGCAGAATCTTCAATTACTTTCAGATTATGGCGTTTTGCAATCTCCATGATTTCATCCATTGGTACCGGCTGTCCATAAAGATGTACTGCCATAATTGCTTTGGTCTTATCGGTAATCTTCTCTTCGATTCTTGCCGGGTCAATGTCAAAGGACTCTAAAGTCGGCTCTACAAATACCGGAGTTGCACCTGTATAAGAAACTGCCAGTGCAGTTGCAATAAAGGTATTGGATGGAACAATGACTTCATCGCCTGTCCCGATTCCATATGCTTTCAGTGGAAGGAACAGTGCATCCAGTCCGTTACCTACACCTACACAGTATTTCACGCCACAATATGCAGCATACTCTTCTTCAAACTTTGCTAATTCTTCTCCCTGGATAAACCAGTTTTTTGCTAAAACCTGCTGAAATTTTCCGGTAAGTTCCTCCTTGATTTCATCATGCATTTTCTCAAATGACACAAATGGTATTTTCATGGCAATTCTCCTTTACTTATCCTTATTTTCCTCTTTTACAAATGCAAGGAATTTATCGTAATTCCTGATATAATCATTTTCATCATAATATTCTGATGCCAGTACCATCAGCACTGCATCCTCGGAGAAATCATACATTTCCCGCCACATATTATTTGCAATATATAAGCCTTCATATGGCTTGTCCAATAAGACCTCTGCCGTCTCACTGCCGTTATCCAGATGAATCTTACAGGTTCCATGAATCGGAATCAGAATCTGTTCTAAACACCGGTGTGCATGATAGCCTCTTCGTACACCATCTACGGTATCATACATATAGTAAACACGCTTAATTTCAAATGGAATATCACGCATCTCTTCCAATGCTACCAGCTGACCGCGTTCATCCCCATGCTGCTGAAATCTGTACTTAATCACTTCCATGGACATTCTCCTTCTTCCACATTGCTGTGCTTCACTTTTCTATTTTAATTCTTTTCTTACCCTTACTCTGCTTTTTCTTTGCCGAATTCCGGATTATCCAAAAATCCCTTCTGCTGATGTGATGGCCGGTATGCACCTTTTCGTGCCTGCAGCATATGGCTTATAAGATAACGAATGGCATCCGGATTGCGGAACAGCCGTAACAAAGTACGAAGATAAAGGTTTCTGATTTTATATAATCCCAATACCTTTTTCTGCTTCTTCACATATGGATTATCGCTGTACTGCTCCTGAATCATGGCATAGAAACGGTCTACATCCTGTGCAAGAAGCTCCGAGAAGCTGCTTTTCTTCTTAGTGGATACTCCGGTATCGGCTTCATACCATACCAGATAATCCGGGAAGAAATGCATCGGTCTGCCATCTAAGCCTGCCATCATCTGAAAAATATCTTCTGCATAAATGACCGTTCCCTCTATCTTCTTAAGATAAGTCATATAATAATCTACGGTATAACAGGTACATGCACCGGAAGCATTGTCCCGATACAGCACCAGATTCTTTACAATCTTATCCTCATTCCAGTTCTTATATGGAGATAAATCAAAGGGATGCGGAAATTCCACATAATCTACACCGCCATCTTCCCTGCGGCAATAACCCCGCATCAGTCCAAAGCAGGACTCATACCGGTTCTCTTCCATAAAATCATACACCTGCTGCAGGGTATGTTCATTATAGAATGCATCCCCCGGTCCAAAATCCCGGACATATTTACCCTTTGCCTTTGCCAGACCATCTATGAGGTTCTTTACCGTTCCCTGATTCTTCTCATGAGGAATAAGGGTATAATTTGCAAACTGGTGTGCCGCAAAATAAGCTTCTATCTTATCAAAACAGTTTTCTTCTGAACCATCATCTGAGACTACGATTTCGTAATCCTTAAAGGTCTGTGCCATGACAGAATCCAGTGTAACTAATAATTTCTTCCAGTCCGGATGATAGGTTACGATTAAAACAGTAAATTTCATCGTTGCTCCTTCTTGTTAACTTATACAGTTTACTATGTTTTCTTAAAATTTGCAACTTACAGCCTTCCGATGAGGAACAGTACTCTGACAAAGATTTCATCAATCATTCCCTGACGCAATTTATGCGGATAAAACACTTTTTTCAATGCTACTATTGGATGAAATCCCTCTTGTGTAAACAGATAAAGAGTCTTTCTATCTTCTTCACTCAGCTTATCTTTATATAATTCCGCATATTCACGAATCTGACGTCTGATATACTTAAAATAGTGATTCAGGAAAAACTTTTTAAACCTCCAAACTTGTGCTTTCCAAAAGCTATCCCCGCTGTTACTAACATTGCTCCCTGTTCTACGGTATTTTACGGTTGCACGTTCATCATATATAACCTTTCCCATGCCAACACACACCATATACATCCACCAGTCGTGTCCGGTAGAATATTTTGGCATCTGTTCTGTTACCATGTCCTTAGCTTTACGGTTAAATACACTGTTAAAGCCCAATGAAACACAGTCTACCATTGAATTTGCAAAAGATATATTAGGATGTTTACAGTCCCTATGTGCCACAAAATTTAACCCGCCATCATAATAATCATAATTTGAGAAATACAAAACAGGAACATCCGATGGGCTTTTATCCAGCAATTCCAATGCCATTTTTATCTTATCCGGAAACCAAAAATCATCCTGATCACTAAAGGCATAATAATCTGCTTCACCGCCATTTGCAATCAGCCACTCAAAACTTTTCACAAAGCCGACATTTTTTCCTGCTTCAAGATGAACTAGGCCTCGTTCTTCATACTCTTTTAAAATAGTCAGTGTTCCATCTTTTGAACCATCATCTCTTACATATATTTCAATATTTTTATAAGACTGTTCCAATATACTTTCTATCTGTTCACGAATATACTTCTCTCCATTATAAGCCGATAATAATACATTTACTTTCTTATCCATATGAATCATTCCTTACTTTTCATTTAGCTTACCTACAAAGCCGATTTCCGTATCATATATCCTTTCCAGTGAATCAAAATATGCCTGTTCATCCTGATAAATCTGGCTGTCTTTTAATACCAGTATATACTCTGCTCCAGAATCATTCAAATGATTAAAATAATCTGTGTGATTCGGATCACTCTGTCCCCAGCCATAATATCTTTGATTCGTAATTGCCTGATACCACAAATCATCCTCCCAGTATCCTGCCATCGGAACAAGTTCCTCTCCTTGTTCTAAAAGTTCATTGTAAACCCAATGATATAATTCCTCTTTCTCTTTCGAATATCCTGGCATCCAAAACGTTATGTAATTATAATGCAATAAATCATTATATGCTTCTGCCTTATATGACGAAACCATAAGACTATTATGTATCTGGATACGTTCCTCTACTTTTCCCAGATACATTCCAACCAAAAATACCCAGGTAATAAAGCATCCTGTTATCAGGACTCTGGTCTGCTTTTGTGCATAAACGACTCCATAAAATACTAATACAAAAGCTATTAACCACAACAAAAAATATATTTTATAGAAGTAATATGTAGATGCCTTACCTGTAACCGTTTTCCAAAGCAGTAACAATGTAAATACAAATGTGTAAGGTGCCAAAAACAATACAAGATTATTATCCCCTTTCTTACACATTGCATAGAATCCAAATAAAATCAGCGGTATATATATAACAAAATTAGAAAAAAGATCCCTGTAGCATGCCCCTTCATTCACAATTGCACTGGATACCGTTACCCCATCTTTAAATACACCGGCATATGTATATACAAATCCAAGAATACACGGAATCAGGAACACTGCCAGACAGGTTACCACAGTGTCTCGTGATACTAACTTATGCATTTTCCATTGTTTTACAAAAATGCAGGTAATTAGTGCAAAAAAGGCCACCGGCATAAACATCACATAGCATTCAAAAATAGCAAGGCACCCCAGCATCAGGAAAATGATGTTCATCCATTTTCCCATATTCTCTTTTAAATACATATCAGTTAAAATAATCAACATACCTACAACGGTAACACCCATTCCAAGATATGTAAAACCATAAATCATGGAACACATAGGATATCCAATCATATATACAAAGGAAAGAATGTACGCTGCAACCCTGCCGAAACGGTCTTTACTATACTTTCTTGCTATTCCATAGAAAACAAATGCAGAAAGGCACACCTGAATCAGTTCACTCAAAACATAAAAACGGTAGTAATAGTCCACTGTTGCCAGTGGTGCCAGCATCTCTATAAATAATCCATTCCAAACAGTTTCATAAAACATACTTGTAACAGTTCCGTCATTCACAAGGTCCATTGCTGCCCGGAAATGATTCGCTGGATCAATTGTAAGGAAATTAAGATTAAGAGCTGTTCCACCATATCTTGTTTTTGCAAAAATAATTAAAACAACTACGGCTGTTACGACAAACATCAAATCACTTACCGCAAACTCATATTTCTGATATTTCTTCTTTTTCCAATTAAAAAACCATACTATACCTCCTGTTATCATATCAATGATTCCAATTGATATAATATTTATCGGGATATGTACTAAATCTAAAACCGCCGCCCAAAATGTGTGATAACAGTTTAATAAAATAAGCAACATTACTATCCATGTCACTCCGGTCTGTTTTTCTTCACTTTTATACAAGCCAAAAATACTGCTCCAAACTATTATCACTGCTGCCACAAAAAAAGCTGTACTACCAATGTTCCATCCCATTCCTCTATTCGCCCTTTCTCCTTAATAACAGGTCTTAATCAGAATAAACAATGCATAAAGAAGCATTATTCCCATGATTGCAGATACCTTTATTGTAAAATGATTTATGTTATGTTTTATTTTATCACTGACTAATGCGATAAATGGAAGAATTATAAGAATAATAAAATATCTTCCCTGTACTCCTCCCACAACAGCAGCCCCTACCGGGTTTGCATAACCATCAGCAATATACAGTCCGAGCATCACTGCCACTGCTGTAATTATAAAAGTAACGATTAGTAATACCCTCTGTCTTACTTTTATTTTTCCATCCATACTCTGACCATCCAGCATTCCAACTGTAGTCAGAAAACACGGTGCAATAATCATAAGCATACTAAGCGGATAATTCAGGCTTCCCAGTATATTAAGCTGATGCAAATATTCATTTGTTTGTACCAAAACAGTAGAGAATATTACCTTTACACCCACCAGCGGATTAGCCATCAGATACTGTAACTGTGTCATATCACTGGATGCTCCACCAACTGCCTGAAGCCCACTAATTCCCGTTGAAACCCGAGACATGATATAAATGCATAAAATAGCAAATGGTATCAAGGTTATTGCAAATGCTTTCCAATACTTTCGGTTACTTTCAAATTTATTCTTTGGAATCAAAAATACCAACAATCCCATACATGCATAAACATATTTACACAAGAACATTCCAAGTAACAAAAAGCCCAGCAGTAACGTATGTTTCCATGACAACTTGACATTTTCATCAAAAGCATAATATAAACATAACGCAATAAATAAGAACCCAAATCCATTCAGTACCGCATCCTGCGAAAGCGAAGCTGCCTGATATATACTTAAAGGCATTACTGCCAGCATTGCAAGTAAATTCTTATAGCAGGGAATAAAACGAATTGCAAAAAATCCAAGCATAACATAAGTTAACAGGTTAAACAGTCTTCCCATCAAAATGACACCATAGATACTTAAATTCAATGCTCTTCCAATGAAAATTCCAAGTCCCTGTGGCCAATATACAATCGACGTCACACTTTCATAATATGTCATTTCAACCTTAACATTTGAAAATTTATGAGTTTTTAAATAATTTACATATTCACTTCCTTCACTTCCATCCGGTGTTATCTGCCGATATGAAATATCACTCACATTCTCAGGAACATTTATCACACCATCCCCATGGGAAAAATTACCAAAAGAGCCCAGTATATTTCCATAAGAAACATCCATTGCCTTATAAAAATGCGATGGACCATCACATTCCTGAAACGGCGGATTAATTAACGCCATTGCAATTCCCATTACTGTTGCTAAAATAACAAATATATACTCCGGACGTTCTAACCGTTTCGGCAACACACAAATACCAACAACTACAGCTGCTCCTAATCCGAATAAAACAAAAAATGCTAGATTTAATCCTCCGCCGTAAATAACAGACATCCGAAGTCTTGTTCCTGACTCCTGATTATTTACTGCCATATCGGATTCATAATCCCCTTTCAGTACACAGTAATTCACCTCATCAACAGGAGTTTCTTCCTGCAGCGTAAGATATACTTTCTGTTTTCCACTCACCTCACCAGATGAAAATGAAAAACTTATTACCGACTCTTCCCCCCTGGAATCCGGTAAATCGGTCTGTGCGCTAGCTAGTAATTCATTTGTATCTGCATTATAAAGTCCTGCATCTATAACAACATTCTGACCTGAATCATTTGTCATTAAAAGTGCAATCGACTGCACACTCTCTTTTATTTCAAAATACTGTGTAACAATCGTCTCTTCAGCTGGAATTACATCATTCTCTCCACTTCTATCATTATAATTATCCTGTCTTGATTCATAAAATACGTTTCTATGTTTTACCATCAAAACTGAAATTATTAAAAATACACCAATTGCGATCCAATATTTAACCGGAATTTTTTTTATTTTCTCTTTCATTTCTGCTTACCCACACCTCGTTTTCTATCTTTTAAATGCAATATCAGACATACTCCAGCTAAAACAATGATTCCAAGTACACTTCCTATAATACCTTCCTTTAACCTTGGAATATGATATACCGCCTGCACATTATGAACTCCAGGTTTCAGTCTTACTGCAGTAAATCCATAATCACCATTTATGATTGTTTCTTTTTCCTCATCTACATAGATTTCCCAGCCTTCCTGATCTGGAATAGTCAAAAGCAGAAATCCTTCCTTCTCATTCGAAACAGTACCTTCAAGTGAAGAACCGTCTACTTTAAAATCTCCAATGTCCGTCTGTCCAGGTTCTTCCTTTGATAACATATCCTGTCTGTCCCTGACAATCAAGGTATCCCCTAAAAGTTTTCGGCGACTTCCTTCATCCATTTTTTCACATTCTTCCTGTGAAATAGTTTTTTCATAAAAAGAAGCAACTGAATCTGCATATATATTTTGATATATATATACCTCCCCTATTTTATGTACATATTGGCACCAGGAATAATCAATTTCAGATGTACTTAAAATATATTTTAAATTAATCAACCGCATCGGATAAATCTCTGTTTCATCTGTCACAATAAATGCCCTTTGAGCATCTGTCACCTTCTGGCTACTGTACAGATTTGTATAAAAAGATGACAAATTGCGATTTATGGTACTATTATAATCAGTTATAGCAGAATATCCGGCTATCAATGAATCTCCATACGTTGAAGAAAATGAGTATGTCTTCTCCACGCGGTAAAAAGAATCATCTTTCTCCTTTAAATATTTCAATGCATCTATCGTATCATTTCCCATCCCTTTATCAGAATAAATTATTTTTTCTCCCGAAGCATAAGCCGTTACCCGCTCATTATTGGTAATATAATTTTCCCTTCCCACAGAAATAATCAGACATATTCCAAGGAAAACTTCTACTATCCCCCATATCTTTTTTGTTCTGCAAAAATATCCAATTCCAAGCAATCCTGCAAAGATCAGGCACAAAACAATAAGCTGTCCATCATATTTTATCACTTCACCAGACGCTCTCCGACCGGTCTGTAACAGCACTCCAACACTTGCCGCCAGCCCCAATGCCAATCCAAAAATACTGATTTTTTTTCTTACAATCAGACTTTCCCATTCTGTTGCTACCAGCAATGCTGCTACCGGCATGATTACAAAAGTATATCTTGCCTGCACATATGCAAATCCATTAAACGCAATGGCAAATCCCGGATTATACAAAATAAATACGCCTACCATTGTCACAAAGATTCCATATACCAGCTGTTTTGTATTTTTGCACTCTCTTATTTTACGTACAAGAAATTGTCCCAGAAATATAAATATAAATACAGTAAGGCAGACATTTGGCATCTCATAATAATTTCCCCAACCCGTTGCATGCTCTAACTGGTTAATGCAAAAAGTATTATTTGATATAAGACGACCCGTTGTTTCTATATTGGCATCCATTGTATAAGTAGAAAACAGACCACTTAAAAACTTTGTAATTGCAGACTCACTGGAATCCAGCCTTGTCGAACTGGAAGTCAGGTAAGATGCTGCCGGCAATAATGTCACCGCATCCATAAATACGCCACATATAATTGTTCCAAAGACTGTTGCCGCACGTTTTAATCTGTCTTTCCATTGCCAGTCCAGCTCCGGATTAATCAGCCTGAGTACACAGTATATTGCAGCAAATGCAAGTGCCATATATGTATTATAATAACTGCATAATGTCGATGCTGCGACTGCAACTCCCAATCCCGCAATATATTTTACTTTGACTTCCCGTAACAGTTTCTCCAGGAAAATCAAAATTATTATCTGGTATACACAAATTGTTCCCAGCAAATAATGTTGTCCCCATAACATCAGATAACCATTAAATGCATAAAGATATCCGCCAACACATGCTGCTTTTTCTGAAACATGAAACATTTTCAAAAAATAACGGCATAAAAGTGCCGATAAAACAATCTTCAATATCTGCGCTACTACAAGCAGTCTTCTTACCTTTGAGATTCCACCGATTACTCCACCTAATATTACAAACAATCCAAATGGATCCAACGTCTGTGAAATATTGTTCATCAGACTTGTTCCCAAACCATAATCCCAGTTCCAGATACCAAATGTTCCTTCCTGTATTCTTCTTACACAGTTCATGTAATATGGATAATACTGCTGGATGGTATCTGAGCCAATATCCGCAAAGATAAAAAGTCTGTCACCAAATATATAATCATGAAAAATATATAATACGGTGATACCAACCACAAAAAGAAATACTGTAATGGAAGCAGTTTTTTTTAGTTTTGTTCTATCTTCCGAAATATATTCCACACCTTTTACCAGTACTCCAACCAGCAATAATACAATTGCTATTTTAAAAATAGCCTTCTTATGAATTCGTACATACACTTCAAATGGATTTCGATAAGAGATTTGGTTAATATTATAATGCAGTCCCTGTACATCTGAAATCAATAGTTTAATATACTTTGTTCCTTTTTCCACCTGAATTGGATTATGCCCCAGCTGATAAGTATATGTTGCTGGATCACTATTAAATTCTTTTGTTTCTGACTGCCAGATAAAACCTGTAATTTCCTGATTCAGTTGATTCATTTCAACATCCAAGAGTTTATCTGCATTTACCGGAATAAT
Organism: Roseburia sp. AF42-8; assembly: GCF_003435965.1. Lineage (NCBI taxonomy): Bacteria > Bacillati > Bacillota > Clostridia > Lachnospirales > Lachnospiraceae > Roseburia > Roseburia sp. AF42-8. The sequence goes on along the minus strand of NZ_QTVB01000022.1, from coordinate 24,777 downwards.
AAAGAAACTGTCTTCTCCCGTAATATATCCATCCTCATCCTGGATTAAATCATTAGCAGAGCTTTTTATTTCTTCAAGATTTTGTTTTTCCTGCTGAAAAGTAAAATATATTTTCCAGTTGTCAAATCCCCGTTCTCCAACCGTTCCCACCAGAACCAGCCCTGCAAGAATCAGAACCAGTTCTGCAAACAATACTGCTGCATTTTTTAACCATTTCTTCCTATCGACTTGAATCTGCATCTTCCTTCTCCTCATTCAGCATCTGGCGTACCACATAAAGGGGTCTTTGTTTTGACTGCATAAAGATATTTCCTACATAAATGCCTACCAGACCGACTACCATAATAATAATTCCTCCGATGAGACAGTTGGTTGCTACGATACTGGTCCAGCCTGCTGCCACATGACCGGTAAAATAATAGATAATCAGTCCGATAATCACCAGTGCTGAAATGATGGACATCAGAAATCCAAAGCCCATGGTGAATTTCAAAAGTTTATCCGACTGGGAGGTTAAAATCTCTCCCGCCATCTTAAAACGCTTCTTCATGTTATAAGAGGATTTTCCCTCAAAACGGGAATCGTGTTCCACATCAATTGCTGTCTGCTTAAAGCCAAGCCATTTCACATAAATTACAAAGGCACGGTGCATTTCCCGCATCTTGCAGTAATTATCGATTACCACCCGTTTGCTGATGCTGAAATTACAGATTGCCGGGTCATAGTGTCCATCCGATGCAAAGGAATAAATCTTATAGAATATTTTAGATACTAATACCTTTAAGAAAGAATCTTTTCTATGTACTCTTCTGGCAAAGACCACATCATAACCTTCCTGAGCCTTGCGATAAAGATTCGGGATTTCTTCCGGTCTGTCCTGTAAATCACAGTCCATCACCACTACCCAGTCTCCTTTTGAGGCATCCAGTCCTGCAGTTATTGCCATAATCTGTCCGAAATTCCGGGATAATTCAATCCCCTTTACACGGCTGTCCTCCTTACAGATTTCTTCGATTACTTCCCACGAATTCTGCGGGCAGGCATCATTTACCAGAATAATTTCAAAATCATCGGTGATGGTACTTACCGATTCCACCAGACGTCTATGCAATTCATGCAGCGCTGCCCGGCATCCATAGACCGGAACTACAACTGATATATCCATTTTCATACCCTCCTATAGGTAAAACACGATAATGCCAAGCAGTATCAGTGCATTTCCAAATACTTTACGCTTTGTAATCGGCTCTTTAAAAAAGAAAAAGCTTAAAATCATAATTAAGATATAGCCCAGGGATTCAATGACCGGGCCATTCTTATATTCAATTCCATGATATGCCAGAATCGTCAATACGGTAGTTCCTACCATCATGGCATATCCAATGATGACATATGGATTTAAGTATTCCTTTATTACATTATCATATTTTTTTGCAGCACTTTTCTTTAACAAAATCTGCGAAAAGGAAGCTACTACTACGGATGCCACCAGAAAAAGCCAGTATATCATCTTTTAACCCTCCTTATTCACAATCATGGTGCCGGCAATTACCAGAAGGACACCAATAATATTCTGTACCGAAATATGTTCTCCAAAAATCAGTGCTGCCCAGATCATAGACCACAAAATCGCAATGCTCCGGTTTGCATATGCTACCGACAAATCAACCCTTTTGATAATCTGCTGCCAGAAAATGGCATACAATCCAAGGATGCAGATTTCCACTCCGTAACACAGAATAAATCCCATGGATAAGAACTCATATCCTGCTGCAAACTTCGCTGCCACACCGGATAATGTGTATATCATAATTACCAGCTGCAGTAAAATCAGCAGTATCCACTTTTTCTTTCCTTCTACTTTACTCATCGTTCCAACCAATCCTTAATCTCTGCCTGATTTTTCCCAGCCAGAATGTAATAACCAAAACGGCTTCCACTGTCTACTACCTGATGTTCCCCTACCGGCTCCATTTCACTGACCATCTGAAGCAGTTCCGAACTTTTGCTCTTAATCTCCTCCAAAACATCCAGATCCTTCTTTGTAAACACAAAGCGAATTCCCGCACACATCGGCTCATGTGCCGGTGTCAGATCCGGCTTTTCGCCCAGAGCAGTCTCAATTACCATGCGGACAAAATCATATCCGGATGATAAATATACCAGATGGGAGCCAATACAGTCGCCACCCATACGGGAACCGATTTCAATGATTCTTACATTTCCATCGGCATCCAGTTTAAATTCTGAATGAGAAGCACCATTTTCAATCTCAAGAGCAGTAAGTGCCTTCGGAATAAATTCCTTCACCCGGTTCATTTCGATTTCAGAAAGCTCTGGTGGCTCCATATGTCCGGTCTCAATAAAATGAGGATATCCTGTGGTATATTTCTTTGTCACCGCCAGCACATGATGTCTGCCCTGATAAGAAATACATTCACAGCTATATTCATTGCCTTCGATATATTCTTCAATAATTGCCTTCTTTTCAAAGGAATTACGCACTGCCTCTTCCACTGCCGGAGCAATCTCTTCAAGACGTTCCACCCTCATAATACCGCGGCTTCCGGAACGGTCGGTCGGTTTTACTATCATTGGAAACTGCATATCTGCTACAGCTGCCGCGTAATCATCCCCTTCACATACACTTACAAATCCCGGCGTTGGGACACCATGTTTTGCAAAAGCCTCCCGCATGGCATACTTATTGGTCGAAATATAGATACATTCTGCAGAATTATGCGGAAGTCCCAGCTGCTCTGCCAGATACTGCACCGTAATATTTGCAAGATCAGATGCTATGGTTGCTACCGCATCCGGCTGGATCTTACGGCATTCCTCTAAAATTGCCTCTTTTTCCACGATACTGACCGGATAGAAATAATCCGCTGTCCGCTCTCCGATGGAGCCATCTTTCCATGCAAAGACATGTGTCTCATAACCCATCTCTTTTGCCTTTAAAATGAGCGGATTCTGAAAAGAATTCGCCCCTATAATCACAATTTTTTTCATATTGCCTGTCCTCCCGGCATTTAACTTTCTTTGCGGCGGCTTGCGATAAACTTATCCCATCTTCCGCTTTCTAATTCTTTTTTATAATCTTCCATAATCGCACGATAAGAAAGGTATTCCGGCACAAATCCGAAATCTTCCTTCGCCTTTGTCATATCAAACAAAAAGGATGGTGTATTATTCGGCTTGTCCGGACGGTATACAATCTTAGAGCCCTTATCCGGTCCGAATACATCAATAACAGTCTGCACCTGCTTCTCTAAAGTAAGTTCTGTACCGGATGTCATATTATAAAGACCATAGGTCTTATCACTGCGTAACGCCAGCACAAATGCTCTTGCAACATCCTTTACATAAATAATGTCTCTGGAAATCTGTGGGTCACCCCAGATTTCAATGTCTTTTCCGGCTTCTGCATTCTCAATAAAGGTCTGGATTCCGGTCTTATAATATTTACCATTCACATAAATCTCAGAATGAGGTCCTACTCCGTATACCGGTGGCAGGCGGAAAGATGCACACTGCATGCCATGCTGCTCATTATAATATTCCATCACATCATTGGCTGCATTTTTGGAAATCACATATACTGCATGGTCTCCTGTATACATGAAATCTCTCGGTTCTGTCTCCTTAAGTGCAACACCCTTTTTCCATGCATTTCTTACATCTGCATAGCTACTGGTAGCGATCACTTTCTGAATGCCATTCTTGCGGCAGTACTCCAGCACATTTATCGTTCCTTCCACATTGATGCGAATATAATCTGCAGCATTCTCATCCTGTGCAATGTCCACCGGTGCATTTGCCGGAAGAAGTCCAGCCAGCAGGATCACACCTTCTACACCCTCTGTCGGAAGTTTATCAAAATCTTCTTTCTTAGAAATATCAAGTGATATGCAGTTCACGCCCTTTGCAGCCAGTTCCTGTTTCATTATCTCATTTCTTCCGGTTGCAAGCACTTCATATCCATCCTCTAAAAAACGGTCAACCGTATACATTCCAATAAATCCTGTTGCTCCGATAATAATAACCATAGTCTTATCTTCTCTCCTGTATCTTTCCCTATCTTTCTTTGTAAAATGCCTGTACTTTATCGATGATATAATCCGCCTGCTCCAGTGACAGATTATAATACAGCGGCAGACGAACTAACCGCTCACTTTCTGCTGTTGTATAACGGTCTTCTCCGGCAAAGACACCGTACCGCATTCCTGCCGGTGCTGTATGTAATGGAATATAATGAAAGACTGCCTGTATACCCTGCTCTTTTAAATAACTGATCAGTGCTGTCCGTTCTTCCAGGTCTCTTGCTTTCAGATAAAACATATGTGCATTGTGCACACAGCCTTCCGGTATCGTAGGACGCACAATTTTTCCTTCATCTGCCAGTTTGCCAAGTCCATCCCAGTAACGGTTCCAGACAGACAGACGTTTTTTATTGATTTCTTCTGCCTGTTCCAGCTGTGCATAGAGATATGCTGCATTCAGTTCACTTGGAAGATAGGAAGAACCTGCTTCCACCCAGGTATATTTATCAATCTGTCCGCGGAAGAATTTGCTGCGGTTAGTTCCCTTCTCCCGGACGATCTCGGCATTTTCTACATTCTTTTCATCACGGATCAGGAGTGCTCCTCCTTCTCCCATGCTGTAATTCTTTGTCTCATGGAAACTATAACAGCCAAAATCTCCCATTGTACCAAGTACCCTGCCTTTATAAGAAGCCATGACACCCTGGGCGGCATCTTCAATTACCAGAAGATGATATTTCTCTGCAATTGCAAGAATCTTATCCATTTCACAGGATACTCCGGCATAATGTACCGGAACGATCGCTTTCGTCTTATCGGTAATCGCATGTTCAATCAGTTTTTCGTCTATATTCATGGTATCCGGACGGATATCCACAAACACCGCCTTAGCACCTCTTAAGACAAAGGCATCTGCTGTAGATACAAAGGTATATGCCGGCATGATCACTTCGTCTCCCGGCTGAATCCCGGATAAAATAGCTGCCAGTTCTGTTGCGTGGGTACAGGATGTTGTCAGTAATGCCTTTTTTGTCCCGGTATGTTCTTCCAGCCAGGCATTACATTTCTTTGTAAATTCTCCATCTCCACAAATCTTCTTGTTCTCTACCGCCTTACGGATATAATCCATGCTTTTTTCCATATAAGGTGGTTCATTGAAATTAATCATTTCTATGCCTCCGTTATATATTCATGATATTGCACCACTTTTTACAATACCAGACCATTTATGGTTCTCACTCTTTCAGTGAAAAATCTGCTTTATCCAGTGTCAGATTCGGATTATAATACGGATCCCCTTTTTCCAGAATATCTCCCCAGCGTTCTCCAAATAAAGCGATCTCCCGCTGGAATCTTGCCACTTTATCCGCAGAATCTTCCAGACCTCTTGATTTTGATTCATAATGGTAGAACTGTGCATATGGATTGTATACTACAAGATAACCTGCTTTTCTTACTTTCAGGCAGAAGTCAATATCATTGAAAGCTACTTTGTATTCTTCATCCAGTCCCCCGACTTCTTCATATACACTTTTTCGTACCATAAGACAGGCAGCTGTTACTGCTGATAAATCCTGCACACTTATGCTCCTGGAAAAATATCCATTGTCTTCTTTGTCCTGTCCGATAAATGCATGACCTGCAATACCGCCAAATCCAACGATAACACCTGCATGCTGTATGGTATTATCTTCATATAATAATTTTGCTCCGGCGATTCCTACATCCGGGCGCATACATACATCCAGCATTTCCTTGATGCTGTCTGGTTCGATCATCTCCGTATCATTGTTCAGAAGAAGGATATATTCTCCCTTTGCCTGCGCCACACCGAAGTTATTGATCTTCGAATAATTAAAGTCTCCTTTGTAATATAAGACAGTTACATTATCTCTTGTCTCTATCTCTTTATAATAAGCAAAGGTCTCTTCTTCTGTACTGTTATTCTCTACAATGATAAATTCAAAATTCCGGTAGGTGGATTTCTCTTCGATGGAATCCATACATTTTCTCAAGTCTGCCACATGGTCTTTATTCGGAATGATAATCGAAAGCAATGGTTCTTCTTTCCATTGATAACGGGTATGATACATTCCATAAAAAGGTCCTCTTTCTACTTCTGCTGGAATTCCAATTCTGTCATAATGTGCTTTTACCGCCTTGCATCCATTAGTAAATGCATACAGCTTGCTTTCCGGATTCTCTGAAGTTGACTGGGAATGACATCTCCAATGATACAGCACTCTTGGAATATGGGCAATATGTTCTGCTGCCTCGGTACAACGCAGTATAAAATCATGATCCTGTGCGCCATCATATTCACTCTGAAAGAAACCTGCTTTCTCCAGAATCGTCTTATGGAATACGAATAAATGGCAGATATAATTCATGGTACATAATAAATCAATATTAAAATCAGATTTAAAATGTGGTTCAAAATAGTGTCTGCCATTCATGTCCACCTTATCTTCATCCGAATAAATAATGTCTGTCTGCGGCTCTTTCTGTATTGCTTTCGCACACTGATATAATGCTTCCGGTGAAAGCAGATCATCATGGTCTGTCAATACAATAAAATCTCCATTCGCCATTTTCAGTGCTTCATTGGTATTACCGGCAATTCCTTCATTGCTTTCCAATAAAATATATTTTATACGCTTATCCTCTTTTGCATATATATCTACAGTTTCTTTCAGGGATTTTTCTTTTCCGCTTCCATCTGCAAGACACAGTTCCCAGTTGGTATATGTCTGCGCCTGTACCGACTCTATCATTTCACGCAGGAATTTTTCTTTGGTACAATACAATGGAACAACAATGGAAAACAATGGACCGCCTTCGATCACATCCTGTCTCTGCCGCTCCAGTTCATTTTCGTCTACTCCATATTTCTTCAGAAATTCCTCGTAATTCATCGTGTCCTTTTTGCCCTTTAACTTATAGAACACCTTACGCACCATTTTCCGGAAGCCATAATGTTTCCAATACGCAATCGCTTTTCTCACATAGCCGGAACCAGTCTGTTTTTCTTCTCCCTGGCGGACTTTTTCCAATAATATTTCAAACCGCTTCTGCTTATCTGCTGCTTTCAGTATAAGTACCAGTCTCTTTCCTCCCTGATCCGGTACAAAGATTTCATAACCACAATTTATACTGTCTGAAAGTTCTCCAAAAACATCTACTACATCTTTACGATATTTCCACTGTACTTCAAATGGTACACTTTTTTTATCGATAAAAACTTCACATTTGGTTGTATCCCCTGCTGCACTCCATCCGGTCAGAACAATTTTATCCTCTTCTAAACGTTCCATCTCCAGATTGCTTTCCAGCTGGCTGCATATGCTCTGATATAATTTTCCATCTGCCCGAAAAGACAACGCTTCCTCACTGCCCTTGCAGCTGTATACCCGGATTTCTGTAACCGGTTCTTCCGGTATTCCAAATTCTCCTGTAACTTCTTCTCCTACATTCATCTGGTAATGCAGATATCTTCTTCTGACATCCACACTTTTCTCTATTGTTATCTCTACTGGAATTTCCTTTTTATTTACATATACTTTAATCGTTCTTCCTTCCGGATTATCTTCTGGAAAGAAACCACGAAAAACCATTCGATTCTGTTTCGTCAGATGCATTCTCATGCTCTCTGTCACGAAATCATAATTTATCATATTCTTAAGTATTCCTCCTTAGAAAACATAGTTATCTATATTGTATCAAAAAGAATCCGGATGGTCAAATAATGACCATCCGGATTCCAGTCTTTTTTCCAGTATTTTCTGATTTTTCAATTATTGGAAACTTCCAAGATAATGTCCGTCTGTTGTATCCATATTATAATAGTAGACACCATCTGTGATCAATCCGCGGGCTACCATTCCATTCCAGTGGTAGAATACAATTCTTCCCCATGGATCATAGGAGAACTGATTCGTTTTTAATGTTCCATCTGCATTTGCATATCCATAATCCATGCCATTTGCGAACTGGAACCATCCACTATTCTCCATTTTACCATTTGCATTCAGATAATATGTCTTATTGCCAACAAAAGTAATCTGGTCCTTATAAATATATCCCAGTGAATCAAAGTAACAGGTATATCCTACTTTGGAGCAATAATAGAAATCCATAAATACTTCGTGTCCCTTTTCATCGAAACAGATAATATGTGTTCCATCCGGATGATAAGTCAGATTGTCTTTCATTGCTGTTCCATCTGCCTGGATATAATAAGTAAAATATCCGTCAAATATAAACTGATTGTAAATAGGTGTTCCATCCGGATAATATGCATGTATTGTTCCATCTGCATCTGTCTTAAAACGGTTGCCGGTATACTGGCAATTCGTTACTGCCATATTACTGCCTGATGTATTTGCAATCTGGTCTGAAGAATAATTTACATTATCATCTACATAGCCTCTGTTATAGCAGTTTTCTACATATACATAGCTACCAGTCCCATCCTCAGTTCCAAAATTATTCATGGCACCGCCAATTCCGCCTAAAACATCTATATTGACATCACTCCTGCCGTTTTCACTATAAATACTTCCTGAGTTACCACATCCTTTTACATATATCGTTCCAGTTTTGGAAATTACAGCACCGCCAAATACGCCTCCAACAGAGGAACTTCCTGATTTCTTTGCAGTAATATTTCCACTGTTTCCGCAGCCTTCTACAACAATATTATCTCCACCCGAAGGAATTTCCACACCATTCTGCATATAGGAATTTCCACGGTTAATATTTCCAATTACTCCTCCCAGGCTACCTGTACCGGAAATATTTCCTGCATTTGTACAATTCTTAATCGATGATGTACTATTGTCACCTTTTCTTGTGGCTTCACCAATGACACCGCCAATTGTTGCGGCTCCATTTCCAGCATCTCCGGAAATATCACCTGAATTTTTACAGTTTTCTATACTAAACTGGGTATTTCCGCTAAATCTTGTTTCATCACCGATGATTCCGCCTGCATAAACATGACAATTACTGGTTGTAAAGCTGATTGCTCCGGTATTTTCACAATCCACCACATTTGTTCCACCATTCAGCCCTATAATACCGCCCACTTCCGAAATATTTCCGGAAATATATCCTTCATTCTTACAGCGGTAAATGTCACCTACATTAGTTGCTGCAACTCCGCCAACACGGATATTAGAGCTTCCACCAGAGGTAATATTCACCTGGCTGACACAGTCCTCAATGGTTCCTGTATTAGTTGCTGCAATTCCACCAATATCAATAAATGACGCACTGTTTACCTGCAGATTGCCCACTACAGTAAGATTACTGATCCGTCCCAAGTTATAGGAAAACAGGGACTTGTCTCCATTGATTCCATATATGATATGTCCATTTCCATTAAATGTTCCTTGCAGCTGCATACCTGCAATGTTCCCTATATATGCGCTGATATCAATATCATTCATGAGAACATAATTGTCTCCCATTGATGTATCTGCATGATTCACCAGGTCTGCTGCCGTATAAATATAAACAGTTCCGCTTGCATAGTTCTGGGACACCACCGTCTCTTCATCCATTGTCTGCGCATATGCAGTCTCATTTATTCCTGTCGTAAATAATGTCACCATTGCTGTCATTGTTAAAAATGTAACCAGTTTTCTTTTCATCCAAAATCTCCTCTTATTTACTGGAAACTTCCAAGATAATGTCCGTCTGTTGCATCCATATTATAATAATATACACCATCTGTAATTAATCCACGGGCTACCATTCCATTCCAGTGATAGAATACAATTCTTCCCCATGGATCATAAGAAAATCCATCACATTTCAAAGTTCCATCCGTATTCGCATATCCAAAATCCCTGCCATTTGCGAACCGGAACCAGCCACTGTTCTCCATCTTTCCATTTGCATTCAGATAAAATACTTTATCGCCAACAAAGGTAATCTGATCTTTATAAATATATCCCTGGGAATCAAAATAGCAGGTATATCCCACACTTGGACAGTACTGGAAATTATTAAACACCTCATGTCCTTCTGTATCCAGATAAATAATATGTTCTCCATCCGGATGATAAGTCAGACGGTCTTTCATCGGTGTTCCATCTGCCTGCATATAATAGGTATAACTTCCGTCAAATACAAATTTATTGGTAATCAGTTTTCCTTTTTCATCATAGCTGCGGATATTTCCATCTACTTCACGATAAAAACTGATTCCATTATAAGAGGACACTTTTCCGATATAATCTGAATTACATGCCGGTCTGTATGCACTCAGACAACTTTCCACTTCATGATATCCCTCATTTATTGTAGCATCTGATTTGCAAAAATAATTATAATACCAGCTATTGTCTGAATCAGAATCATCCCAGGTACAATCTACAACATACCAGTTATTATCCAGCTTCACTTCGTTCCATTCATGATATGGACTGGTTACACAGATTGCAGATATGCCTGCTGCATTGCATAACAGGGAAAAGAGCTGTGCATAGCCTGCGCATACTGAGTTTCCCGTCAGTACTGCTGTTCCGCTGCTCTGATGCTTTTCCTGATTGCTGGAATCATTATCATATACGATGTTCGCACATACAATATCATGTGCTTTTTTAATTTTAAAGTAATCTGAGGATTCTGCATTAATCTCATTTATCCAGTTATTCACTTTTGCATTAAACTGGGCAGTATATTTTGCACGTACATATCCTTTCTGATAATCCGGATAAATTGCCAGTGCCACATATTGTTTTGAACCCTGATATCCTTTAAAAGCGGATGTACCACGGACAAAATAATACTGCGGGTTTGAAAGCGTAAATATCCAAACAACTTCCCACAAATCATCTGTTGACATGCCTGTGCATTCTATGTAGTCTGTCCTTGCATAAGAAGAACCATCTACTACCGCATCCTCCTGTGTATCCAGATACTGTTCACATTCATACTGCATACTATTATATAATGTTCTCTTTTCATAAGATAACTGATTATAGTAATAGCTGGAACTGTAATCAGTACCAGAAGCACTATATGTCTCTGCTCTGTATTCCTGGTCTTCCAATGTGAGGGCATCGGCAACATCCTCTTCTGTCAGTGTTACCTCTTCAATTCCCACCGGAAGATATCCCGTCTTATCTGTCACCTCATCTGCCACCGGTTCCGCCCATACATTTATCGGTAATACCTGCATCATCATCGCTACAATTGCTAATAAAGCAATTCCCCTTTTCCATCTTTTCATATTTTCTCTCCATTTCTTATCTTGATTTGTGATTGCCATATATCATTTATATTATATCAGCTTTATTCACCTCTTTTCAATAGAAAACCGCTTTCCGATTACATATAATCAGAAAGCGGCTATTCCCATATCTTATTATTTTATTTTTCTGCTATTATTACGGTCCTACATAAGTAACATATGCATTACATACATCAAGCATCTGTCCATTGGATACTCTTACTTCAACAGTCTCTCCATCATAAGTAAACTGGTGGCTGCTTGCAACACTATTTAAGAATGATGAATCATTCCACAGATTATAATAACGTCCCTCACCAGGATCGGTTGCTGCTGTAATACGATATACACCTGCGCCAATATGTACACCAACTTTTGCATTTAAATTGCAGGCAGAGAGGTTTACCGCCTGGGATGCAAGATTCGGAGTTGCTATTCCCTCAAAAAGCCAAACCGTTTCACCTGGCACTGCTGTAAAAATCAGGTTCTGATCACTCCAATCAGATCTTACTACATCATTATTACTATCATAAATTGTGAAAGCCGAACCATTTCCCTGATTTGCAATAAAATATTCACCTGCCGGCATATTTACTCCAACAATATAGTATGATGGACCATATAACGGATTAGTGTTACCAGTAGAAAAGCTTCCCAGATAATGTCCATCATCTGTAGACATACTATAATAATTATTTCCATCTGCAATTAAACCACGGGCTACCATTCCATTCCAATGATAGAATACAACTCTTCCCCATGGATCATAATCAAATCCAGAGCAGTTTAAAGAGCCATCATCAAAAGCATATCCGTAATCCACACCATTTGCAAACCGGAACCAGCCGCTATCCTCCATTTTACCATCTGCATTCAGATAATATGGTTCATTGTCTACAAAGGTAATCTGATCCTTGTAGATATACCCCTGTGAATCAAAATAACAGGTATAGCCTACGCTCGGGCAGTACTGGAAATTGCTGAATACTTCATGTCCCTTTGAATCAAAATAGATAATGTGTACTCCATCCGGATGATAGGTCAAACGATCTTTCATCGGTGTTCCATCTGCCTGTGCATAATAGGTATAGGTTCCATCAAACACAAAATCATTGATTACCATATGACCATTGCTATACAGGTGTCCATCATTACTAAGTGTTCCTGTTGTGTATGCTTTTGCAGATGTCTTGTTCACAGAAAATGCGGCAAGAATAACTCCCAAACATACAACAACTTTCATCAGTTGTTTTTTCATAAACTTCTTTCTCCATTTCTTTTTATGTAGTTTTTAGTTACAAATAAACTATAGCAGTTCTAATGCTGGTTTTCAACCAATATTTTCTAATTTTTTATTTAAATAGGACTCTGATCTTCTATTGAGAATCCATCCAGGAAATGTCCATCATAGTAATCCATGTTATAAAGATATACTCCATCGGAAATTATGCCACGGGCTACGATTCCATTCCAGTTGTAGAAGACAACTCTTCCCCATGGATCATAAGAAAATCCATTATTCCGCAAGGTTCCATCTGTATCTGCAAATCCGCAGTCCTTACCGTTCGCGAAGTAGAACCAGCCGGAATCTTCCATCTTACCGTTTGCATTCAGATAATATGGCACACTATCTACAAATGTAATCTGATCTTTATAGATATAGCCCTGGGAATCAAAGTAACAGGTATATCCTACAGCTTCACAATACTGGAATTTGTTAAAAACTTCATGACCATTCTCGTCAAAGTAAATAATATGTTCTCCATCCGGATGATAAGACAGACGGTCTTTCATCGGTGTTCCATCTGCCTGCGCATAATAAGTATAAGTTCCATCAAAGACAAAATCATTGATTACTTTTTGTCCTTCTGAATACAGATACTGCACTCCGTTCTCCGTCTTAAGTTCTCCCGTTATGTGTGCGGTATGTGCCTCCGCCGTTATCTTATTACTGCCTGCCAACGTTACTGCCATGAGTCCCAGACACGCCGCAGTCTTCCAAAAATGTTTCTCCATAAATTGCTTTTTCATAAATTTTCTTCTCCTTTTACCTCATAAATTTTACCAGTATCTGTCTCCAATAAACATCTGTACCCAATAACAGTAGTATGGACCGGAACCATAATAATATCCTACTCCCAGTGCCGTATAACTTTCTTTCAGAATATTGGCTCTGTGTCCTGGTGAATTCATCCAGTCACTCACCACCTCCTGTGGGCTACTCTGTCCTGCTGCAATATTCTCTCCGGCAGAACCATATCCATCTGTTACATACTCATCCAGTGCCGTAAAGCAGGATCTTCCATCCGGACGTATATGATCGAATACTGTGCTGATTTCACCTGCACGTACCTGTGCTGCCTGCTGCACCTGTTCGTTTAACTTTAATGGTGCAATGTTTCTGCTTAACCGTTCTTCATTGACAAGGTCAAGTACCTGGAGCTGATAGGTATCTGACGGTGCAACGCCTGCCGCTTTAAAACGTCCCAGGTAATGTCCATCCCCTTCATCCATGCTATAATACCATAATCCATCGGATATCAGACCTCTTGCTACCATTCCATTCCAGTGGTAAAAGACAACACGTCCCTGATTATCTTTTGCAAATTTATTATTTATTAAACATCCGTCAGATTCCGCATATCCGTAATCTCTTCCATTCGCATACCGGAACCAGCCATTCTGCTCTAACGCCCCATTTGCATTTAAATAATATGGCTGTCCGTCCAGGTATGTTGTCTGGTCTTTATACAGATAGCCCTGGGAATCAAAATAGCAGGTATAACCTACACTCGGGCAATACTGAAAATTATTAAAGACTTCATGCCCATCTTCGTCAAAATAAATAATATGTTCTCCATCCGGATGATAGGTCAACCGATTTGTCATTGGTGTCCCATCTGCCTGGGCATAATAGGTATAAGAGCCATCAAATACAAAGTCATTGATCACTTTCTGATTGCCGGAATATAAATAATAGTTTCCATTCATATATTCCAGATTTCCTGTTGTAAATGCCTTTGCATCCATTTTGTTCATGCAGCACACACCCAGCACTACTGCACAAAAAGTGATTATCTTCTGCAATGTTTTTTTCATTTCACCCCTCCTTTCGGTTTAATATCTAAACAGTTTTGCCATATAAAGATTAACAATATTATAGCCATAATTTTTAGCAGTCGCCCATCCTTTTCCATATGGGTTCTCCTGGATTCCAAGCCACTCTACATATGGTGCAGTTCCTCTCTTTACATATTGGAACCGTGAATCCACACATGGCTGGTTCAGACCAGCAGTTGATGCATAGGCCTTCAAGTGCTGTACCTGTGCCCGGATTCCTTCCCTTACACTGCCAAAGGAATTTCCCGGTGCTCCATTACCAGTTGCTCCTAATCCGGCAAAGTTATACTGGTTAATCTGTACATCCCCGCCATATCGTAAAAATCCGGTTTCCAGCATCGCCTGGCAGAATGCCACTTCTGCTTTCAGTCCTTCTGCCTGGCATTCTTCCAGATATATCTGGCAAAATGCTTCTATTGTCGGTGCATCGGAAGATGCATAGAATTCCGGATAAGCATTATTGGCATTATAATATGCAACCATCTGGGAAATATTGGTACTGGTCGTTCCCATGATCTCATATCTTGCCGTCACCTGATAAGCAATGCAATAGCTTTCTACTGTTCCGTCACTGGTTCTTGCTTCCACATATACCCAGTAATTACCAGAACCCGGATACCAGGATACCCAGTTGCTTCCCGTCCAGTCTGTCAGTGTAGACCAGGTACTGGTGCTAAGGTCATAAATCTGCCAGCGGAATGCTGGTGATGTATCATTGGTATTATAAGATACACCAAGATTTATTGCGGCTTTATCATTCACACTGCAGATTCCATTAATCGTTATGTATTTATGATTGTAATTTCTTGCTGCATTAAAACAGATTGTATATTCTTTCGTCACACCATCTGATGTCCGTGCTGTCACATGCATCCAGTAATTGCCTTTGTCCGGATACCAGGATACCCAGTTGCTTCCCGTCCAGTCTGCTACCAGATTCCACTCCTGCTTATCCAGGTTATATGCTTCCCATTTAAATGTCACATTGGAATCATCACTATCATAAGCAATTCCGACATCAATCCGGTCATCATAAATATTGTAGCACATTCCATTGAGGTTTAATGAATGATGGGAATAATCTTTCTGTGATGCAAAACACATAATCGTATTCTGTGTCGCACCATCCGGTGTCATTGCCTCTACATAGAGCCAGAAGTTGCCCTGTTCCGGTTTCCATGTTACCCAGTTGCTTCCCGTCCAGTCTGCCACCATGCTCCATTGCTGTTTATCCAGGTTATATGCCTGCCATCTGAATTTCACATCTGATGCATTGCTGTCATACGCCACACCTACATCAATACCATTATCTCTCATGATATAACACATTCCATTCAGATCAAGATAATAGCCGGTATAATTATGTGTTGCTGCATAGGAAACTGTCTTCGTCGTACCATTTCCATTGCTGTCAATTGCTGCTACCTGTACCCAGTAATTACCAGCTTTTGGCTGCCATTCCACTTTAGATTCTGTGGTCCATTCTGATATAACACCCCAGCTCTGTGCAGCCAGGTCATAATACAGATAACGATACTTTATGCCCTTCATATCAGAACACTTTGCTGATACTTCCACGGAACTGTTTTTATCCTGAAAATCTATTTCATTAATCTGAAATCCCTGTTTCAAATTATAATACTGGGCAATTCCTGTTGCATCTGCCACACCCAGTTTCTTTAATTGTTCATCGGTCGATAAATAATTGGATACATCCGATGGATTGGTAACAAATGCATGTTCTACGATAATTGCCGGAATTCCTTCTTTCTTGCAATTACGGATTACAGCATAGTAATCTGCCTGGGAACCATCCGGATACTGATATTCCGGAACAGTATCTTTACATGTTCTGATCTTTGTTCCACGATTCTTTAGTCCCAGTGCAGTCAGCTGTCTTAAAATCTGAGAAGCCAGCTCTTCACCTGTCCGGCTGACAGACGGATTATAATTCGTATTCGGATAATAAATTTCTACTCCGGAAGCCTCTGATGAAGATGCTGAATTATTATGCAATGACACATAAATATCTGCTCCAACACTCTTTGCATATGCTACTCTGCTCTCATTACAGCTCTTTGCATCCACACTGCTGCCACCATATGGGCAGGTCTGTGAATCTCTTGTCATATATACGGTAACACCGCTGTATTTTTGCAGTTCTTCTTTGCAATACTGGGCTATTTTAAGATTAATTACAGATTCAGCCACTCCGTTTCCGCTTGTACCTCCATGGCTGCCATCATGTCCTGGATCCAGCACAACTACAATATTTCCGTTGCTGCCATAAGTAGAACGGGTAAGTCCATCTTCATTCTGTTCCTGACGCTGGTTCTCAATGGCTGATGCAATTGACTCTTCTGATATCTGGTTTCCATCTTTATCAAAAGATACTACATCATAATCCACATCCGGTTCTGTATCTTCTTCATTTATCACCTGTGCATCCGGCTGGGATTCTATATCACAGTTCACACCATAAGATACATTAACTCCTGCTTCTGAAAGAACCTGTGTATAAACTACTCCATTCACGGTTACTTCATAACTGTAGAGTGTATACACACCAGTCTTATTTTCATCCAGATATTTCTCTGTAAAAAGCATTGCATTTCCATCTATTGCTGATGCTTCCAATGCATACTGTTCCCCATCCTTTTTCTGAAGGAACAATCTGGCAGATTCTATTACTGTAGAATCGTCACCCACACTCAATACAATATTCTGTTCTCCATTTATTTCTACGTTGTTCTTATCAACATATACATAGTTTAATAATGGTGTTTCTTCCTGAACGGAAGCATCCTCTTCTGCCTGTTCTGTTTCCGGCTGTTCTGCTTCTGTCATTTTTGCTTCTTCGTTGATTTCTGTTGCTGTCTCTGTTTCTCCAGCCTGTTGTTCCGTCTCAGTCTGCGTCTCTGTCTCTGTTGTTTCCACGCTTTCTGCTTCATTTACTTCTTCAACCTGCTGCTCTGTTTCAGGCTGGACTGCTTCTGCGGCAAATACTCTCTGTACCGGTGCTTCTCCTGCCAGCATTAAGATTGCCAGTAAACATGCTGTTGCTCTTTTTAATATCTTCTTCATTTTATGTACTTCTTCCTTACTCGTATCTATAATATTCCTTAAACCATGTTACAAATTTACCTAAACCTTCATCAATTGATGTACTCGGTTTAAAATTAAAATCATGCATCAAATCACTTACATCTGCATAGGTCTGATAAACATCTCCCGGCTGCATTGGTAAAAATTCTTTCTTCGCCTCTCTGCCCAAATGCTTTTCCAGTGTCTGAATATAATCCATTAACTTTTCCGGTTTATTATTTCCAATGTTATATACTTTGTACTTTGCCCCTGTCTCTATTTCTTCTGGTGGATTTGGAAGAATATTGGCAATTCCTTTTACAATATCATCAATATATGTAAAATCACGCATCATATCGCCATTGTTATAAATCTGAATTGTTTCTCCATTCATAATCTTCTTTGCAAATTTAAAATATGCCATATCTGGTCTTCCAAATGGTCCATATACCGTAAAGAAACGAAGTCCGGTTGCCGGTATTCCATATAACTTGCTATAACAATGTGCCATCAATTCATTGGACTTCTTGGTTGCCGCATAAAGGCTTACCGGATAATCCACTTTATCTTCCACCGAAAACGGTACTTTTTTATTTGCTCCATAAACCGAGCTGGAAGATGCATATACTAAATGTTCTACTGGATAATGTCTGCAGCATTCCAGTATGTTATAAAAGCCAATCATATTGGATGAAATATATGCATCCGGATTATCAATGCTATATCTTACACCTGCCTGTGCGCCAAGATTTACTACGATATCAAAAGAATACTCCTGAAATAATTTTCCCAATGTTTCTTTATCTGCAAGATCACCCTTAATAAATGTATATCCTTCTCTTCCTTCCAAATCCTTTAATCTGTCATACTTTAACTGGACTTCATAATAATCATTCAGATTATCATATCCAATAACTGTACAATCATATTCTAATAATTGTTTACTCAGATGATAACCGATAAAACCAGCTCCACCAGTAACAAGAATTATTTTTCCTTTTAATTCTTCTGTTCCTCTGCTCATTACACTTCCTCCATTAATTTATGCTTGTATTTCCAATCTTTTTCTTTTTAACACAAAATTTTCCATCTAACAAGAGCAGATGCAAAAACAGGCAGTAACAAAAGTTACCGCCTGCGCCATTATCTTCCAATTGAACAATACTCTACGCCGCACCTTTTCATTTCGTCTGTATCATATAGATTTCTTCCTTCATATGTTTCATAATTATAAATTTATAGTACTCTTCTACTGTGCATTTGTAAACCCATAACACTGTTGATCAACCAGATTACCTGATGCATCATATAAATTAAACAGTGTCCAATAGTATCCCGGTACCGGCTGCCAGGTCGTCCACAAGGTATTTCCCTGGGTTCCACACTTACCGGTAGTATAAATCCAGGCGTCCTTTCCCTGCACATACAGATTGCAGTCTAATATCTGCATTTCATAATAATAACCTAGGTTATTAAAGCTCTGGATACCAATTAAATATCCATTTCCTGCCGGGTCAGGCATCTGGCAGATTGCTTCTATTGCATGGCGGTAATTAACTCCTACTGTGGTATTTACCACAGTTCCCTGTGCATCTTTTACCTCACAATAGACAAGGTAATCTCCACTTGATGACGGACTATAATGGATTCCATAGTCTGCAGACCAGTCACCTGCCTGAATCCACTGATTATTTTTCACATCATATACCAGCCAGCGGTAAGAAAGCTGTGATTTATCTGTGCCATCATTTACTACCGCCCCACCTTCAATCAGCCCATTTTCATACTGCCAGAGATAGATTCCAACAGAGGACAGTCCTGAAACAGCCGGTGCAGATTCAGGTGGATTAATGGCATTTCCATACTGGTAACCAGTAGTTGCAGTTTTTACGGAATTCGTATTTCCTGCAACCCGCACTTCCCCCTGTACCAGATAATTTCCAGCATTTTCCGGATACCAGTTCAATATATTCTGATTCAGCTGCCAACCACTGACCACTCTCCAGACTGCAGTACTCTGATCGTATACCAGCCAGCGATACTCCAAATCCGCAGACGCAGATGTCGTTGCACTCATTGCCATCTGCACACATGGGCCAGACTGATTATCTGGAATATAAAGCTGAGCTGAAGTAATAGTTGCTAATGTTGGTGCCGCTTTCCATATAATATCATCTGTCCAACTGCTGATTGGTGTTCCTGTATCATTTGGTTTTATATATTTCAAATACTGTTCTACAACAGTTGAAGCATATGGGCCATCCATATACTTAAATACATTATATGCCTGACGGCCTGTCCCGTCAGCATTCACAAGTCCCTGATAAAGACCTGCTCCTGTAGCACCAAGATTATCTTTAAATTGTACATAAATCATGGCATCTACCATATCATTTCTAGCTGCTGCATAATAAAGGTAAGCAAGACTTGCCGCCTGTGCTTCTTCCCCCAGGGTCTTAGCATCAAACCCCTGCTCTGACAAAATAATCCGATGCTTGGAACCATATGTATTCTTAATATAATCCGTCAGCACTTCCAAATTTGCCGCACATACAAAATTAGAAGTAATATCATGGGATAAATCTGCCGCTGCATCTTTGCTCCACATCGTCTTATCCATTTTGCGTGGATAAGCATGATATGCTATGTTCCAATTACGGCTCTGCTCTTTTGCTGCAAAACGGTCAATAAACGTTTTGGTTGGAATTCCTGTTCCAGCCAGATTATCATACCAGTTATGTGTCGGGCATACATACACTCTTGCATATGGACTGTTATCTTTCACTGCATCATAAAATAAATCAAAAGACTTTACAGCAATATCAACATTTGTATTGATATCATACGAACCACAGTAATTATAATGCTGAGGTGCTGTTATCTCATTTCCAAGAATCCAGTTCTGTATGAAACAATCTGACTGTCCAAATACATCTGCCAAATAATGGAAAGTTGCATCCAGTGTTGCTACAGCATCCGCATCCTGTACATTCAAAGCATAATAGAAATGTCCATTTTCTCTTCCTGCCGGATAAATCAGTTTCTGTATTTCCGGATTATCCGACCAACCTAATAATATTTCTGCTGTAATAATCTTACCAGCCGCCCGGAGTTCCCTGATTCTCCATTCAAAAACCTTTATATAATTTTCATAATTAAAATAATAGGTTTTTCCATTATAAACATATGGTGTTCCCGTTCCATCCGTGTTAATAATATTATTTAATTCCAGATTCACATAAACATGGTGGACAGAATTCTTCATTTCTGTATCAGAGCTGTCTGTCCAAAATTCTACTCCCTGAATACCTTTTTTATTTTCCGCTGTTGCTTCCACCACGTCAGACGCTGATGCTCTTTTTCCCATCAAGGTTGTTGCTGCTTTCGCCTGTGCCGGTACCATCATAGGAAATACCAGCAATACAACCAGTAAAAAAGCTACCAACTTTTGTCCTGTTCTTCGTATCCCTGCTCTTCTCATAATTATCTCCTTATCTGAATTGTCCTAAATAATGTCCATCCGCTCCATCCATATTATAATAAATATTACCATCCAAAATCAATCCCCTTGCTATCATTCCATTCCAATGAAAAAAAACTATTCTTTCATATGGTTCGTATGAAAACCCGGAATGCATCAGGGTTCCATCGGCATTTGCATACCCTAAATCCCTTCCATTGGCGAAGCGGAAAAGGCCCTGTTGCTCCATGGCTCCATTTGCATCCAGATAAATAATATGTTCTCCATCTGGATGATAAGTAAGCCTGTCCTTCATCGGTGTGCCATCACTTTTGAAATAGTACATACTTCCTTCATATTCTATCCGGCTGTTACGCACCATTCTGCCATTCTCATCATAGAAATAATAGCCACCCCCTTTTCCGTATCTTCCAAAAGTACCGGCAATGCAGCCGAGTAGATTGTATGATATGGAATCATACATACAACTTCAGCATCTGGATAATCATTTCTGATTCTCTGCAACATCGTGTAGTATGCATCTGCAAAATCATCTGTTTTACCATAAATGTATTCTTCTTTAATTTCTCCCATATCTACTTCACCCTGGGATAAAATATCATTCATTCCGGCAAATACAAAAATTTTGTCTGGGATTCCATTGCTTCCCAAATTAACAATTCTCTCCTCTAAGCCAAGATACCATTCATTTCCAATAAACTGCTTTTCATCTTCTGTTACTCCATCCCACGTTACCCTTGTGCCTCCAATGGATTCATTGACACCCAATATCCACTGTTCTTCACCCAGGAGACGCATCCACCAGGTACTTTCAACGGGCAACATGGACTCATCATAATAATAACCCTGTGTACCGCTATAATCTTTATATGTTGTTATGCTATCACCAAAAAAAGAAACTCTTATTCCATCTTCCGTTTCTTCTTCATTTTCCTCTTTACTCCATCGTTCTAATTTTCTCATAACAGCCGGCTCAAAATTCATCCCCGGCTTTTTTTCTTAAGCAATAGTATATGTCCTGCCAAAAGAATAATACCCACGATGGAAATGTATACCGGAATTGCATTACTATCCGGTACATAGTCAAGTTTTATAACATGGTTTCCTGCTGCAATTCTGCTTCCCATAAATCCATAATCTACCTGTTGTAATTGTACCTCTTTTCCATCTACATACAATTCCCAGTTCTTATCAAAAGGTATCATAAACAATAAGAATGAATCTTTTTCTGTTTCTATTGTTCCTGTAATCAAATTATTTTCATATGTGTCCATCTGCAAAAACGATTTTTCACTTATGCCCGATTGATATACCTCATCAATCGCATCTTCACTACTGCTTTCATAATGCAGATTTCCAATCTGATAAGTTCCTTTCTGAAAATACATGCATAAAGTATCTGTATTTTTATAATCTATGGTAAAGTTAACATTATTCATTCCTTCTGTAACTGAAATAATTTTCTGTTTCCAGACATCTCCCTCGTTCCACTGTATAAAAATTGAATTTTCTGTAGGAGAATAAATCTTGAAAGATACAATATATTCATTATCCTCCGTCCACTGCATATCCTTTGTCTGAAGGCAAATACGATTAAAATCCTCTGATTCACATTGTATTTCATACATATCATTTTTCCCGGCTAACGTTATACCTTCTAAATACATCTCCTCCAGGGTAATTTCCTCTGACTCGACATTCAGCTCATTCTGATACTGAGTCAAATTACTCTCCTGTATGTCATCTGAAAC
Organism: Roseburia sp. AF42-8; assembly: GCF_003435965.1. Classification (NCBI taxonomy): domain Bacteria; kingdom Bacillati; phylum Bacillota; class Clostridia; order Lachnospirales; family Lachnospiraceae; genus Roseburia; species Roseburia sp. AF42-8. The sequence continues at coordinate 2,058 of NZ_QTVB01000022.1, read as the reverse complement.
AATACAATTCAGTAGTGCAACGTCTTTTTGACGGATAGATAACTTTTCAAAATCTTCAATGGATATCGTCTGGTCTATTACCACACCCAACGGCATACTATAATTATTACGATAAATATTATAGTTTTCATTCTCATCAATCTTTTCAAATCCTCTTGGTGGAGTTTCTGTCTTATCTAATACTGCATACTTCACACTCGCCAAGGAATCTATCATATATCTGGACAAAAAGCCATTACTTCTTTTCCAGACAGGTCTGTAAGTTGGTTCTGCCTCTATAGCCTCCAGAAAATCAACATACCCGCTTTTTACACTTTGTTCTCCATATCCCATGCTATTAAAATTATACAAAACAGATTCTGTATTATAATCTGCCATACGCTGGTCCCGAAAATATATTCTGTAAAAATCTTCCTGTTCATTTTCCTTTATTCCATCAATCATCCTCTGATTTTCTCCGGTATCTACAATATATTTTAATCCATCTGCCAAATCTTCTGCAGCTGTCATTGTCGGATGAATAAAGAAATATATTTCAGTGCATACAATTATCATAAATATGTAATTCACTATGACTTTATTTTTTATTTTGTTAAACATCAATAGAAACAGCAGCCAAAGACTTAAATAAATAATTACTTTTCCAAACATAATCATATTGAGCCGGCTTTTAAAATCATCAATTCCCAGATTCACCCCCATAAAAGCCACCATAATCACCGCATATGTTATACAAAGTAATTTTCCGTCTATACATTGTACCCCGCGTACTACCTTATCCAATACATAGACTGTCGAAAAAATCAGGAAGGCAAGCATCCACATTGTGCTTAACTTAAAATAGTCCTCATCTGCACCTAGATTACATAAATAAGAAACTGCCGGAATCACACAATATGCTACAATAAATGCAAATAATCCGAGCCATACCTTTTTTCCCTTTTTATTCAGGAATTTTACACATTGTGGCAACAACAATAATACCAATAGTCCCACATAAAACAATGGTCCATCCAACGCATTCGGGCAAAAGGCAGTATTTCCAATTGCCCCTTCCAATGAAATTGCAAAACAGCTATTGAATGATGCTATAAGACGATCCGGTTCAGCAAATGCCAACAAATTTATCCACTTTGCAGAACTTCCAACCTGTGTACTAACATTTGCTACACGACCAGACGAAAATGTTGACATAATTTCCGGAATAAGACGATATGCCAATATAATAACAGAAACGATCATAATCAATGCACAGTTTCCAATATACTTCCAAAACTTTTTCCCACGATAATTTGTCACAAGATAATTACGAATTAACGTATAGCATAACATTGCAACTGAATACACCACTAAATGATATAATTGCAATTGTGTCCCCAATAAAACAATTGCAACCACCAACAGGAGCCAGTTGTTATCCTGAAAATAACATTCCAATGCATAAAGCAACAATGCAAAAAGGACAAATTCCAATGCATAGCTTGCCCAAAAACTTCTTACAATAAATGTAGCAGAATAAACATAACATAATGCACCATATACTGCCACTTTTTGCTTTATTCCAAGCTTTGTCAACGCACAATAGAACAACACTGCAGCCAAATACATTTTAATCAGATGATACCAGATAAATGTGTATTTAAGATTTTCTTTTCCAAAAAGGAGGAGAAATATATTTAAAGAAAAAGTCTGTCCACTAAAATCATAACTATTTCCCATACCCTCTGAAAAAGACCACCCCTTTATGCCGTCTCCTATATGATTTAACCAGTTCACCAGGCTTGAATATTGTTGGATAGCCATATCTTTTGATACTAAAAAAAACTCTTTTCCAATAATAAATTTCCAATACAAAAGCAGATTAAGAATTGTCATCAAGACAACCAACCAAATCCAACTGTATTTTTCTTTTAAAATGCTACCCTTCATATCCCACCTCAAATAAATCATTTCTGCCACTTTATATAAAACTAATCACAAAAATACACTATCGCAATCTAGCCTATCATTTGATCTGTTTCTATATTCTATTCTTCAATTAAGTCAATCCACTGTTTA
>NZ_QTVB01000021.1:0-44894 GCF_003435965.1 Roseburia sp. AF42-8 | reverse complement strand
GCAAAAACTTTTGTAGAATTTTCGAAATTCTTTACTACTTTTGTAGAATTTTCGAAATTCTTTACTACTTTCATGATTTGTTATATCATAAAAATCTTCTGCATTACCACTAGTATTGCATGCTCGATTATGTAAATCAAACAAAAAGGAACACGTCATAGGACTAACTAATGACACTCTTCTATTGTTATCCCTATTTAACTGAGTCTTCCACGAAAAAAATATACCTTTCCCTTTTAAATCCGAAATATCCCAATACTCTTTACTTGCATTCCGTGCTTTACATTGTTGATGCTCTTTCTTTCCATCAAAAGTCGTTACTAATATATCAGTACCAACTTCATCTATACCAAGTGCTTCAACAATAACACTATAATTTGTTTCATTCAAAATTTTGAGAAGTTCATAAATTATACAGTTTATCTCATATCTATTCCCTTGTTTGTCTGCTCTTCCACCTTTTTCAAATGGCATAATTCCATCCCTCCCACAAAATTTTAAAGTTTCCTCTCACTAAAATTTATTTTAATAATTACGTTAAATCTGCTCTTCATATATTGCTTTTTTCTCTGCACAAATCATGTTCATATCATCTAGTTAACTTCTGTCGATATATGATGTCCTGATTTAAGTTTTGAAAGCACACACACAACTTCTATATGATACGTCCACGGGAACATATCCACCGGCTGGCACCGCTCCACCCGGTAGCCATGGCTTGTAAGATACTTCAAATCCCGTGCCTGGGTGACTGGATTGCAGGAAATATAGACCACACGCTTTGGGGAAAGCTGCAGCAGTGAGGATAAGAATGCCTCATCACTTCCGGCACGAGGTGGATCCATGAATACCACATCTGCAGTCTCGCCCTGCGTTGCCATCTTGACCATGAATTCTCCGGCATCCTCATTGTAAAATGTGATATTTTTCATGTTATTGCGCTTTGCGTTGGTGATAGCATCACGCACCGCATCCCGGTTCACTTCCACGCCAATGACAGAGCCGGCTTTGCCTGCTGCTGCCATGCCAATGGTACCAATGCCGCAATACGCATCAATTACCTTTTCTTTTCCGGTCAGTCCGGCAAACTCAATGGCTTTGCCATAAAGGATTTCTGTCTGCACCGGATTTATCTGGTAGAATGAGGATGGAGAAATGCGGAAACGAAGTCCGCACAGCTCGTCCTCGATAAATCCTTTTCCATAAATAGTAATATTCCGCTCCCCTAAGACAACGCTGGTGCGCCGGTCATTCACATTTACCACCACCGTTGTAACTTCCGGATGCTTTTCACGAAGTGCTTTTACAAAATTGTTTTTTGACGGCAGAATTGGGGATGCCAGCACCAGAACAACCATAACTTCGCCGGTACGGAAACCTCTTCTTACCAGAACATGGCGCAGTAATCCATACCCGCTGTCCTCGTCATATACTTTTATTTTAAAAGAGCGAAGCATTCCACGAATATCATAAATGATGCTGTCTGCAATCTTATCCTCAATCTGACATTCATCAATCTTTACCACTGAATGTGTTCCCTGCTGATATGCCCCTGAAATCACTGTTCCGTTTTTGAGCCGCTGAAATGTAGCATTGACCTTGTTCCGATAATGAAATGGCTCCTGCATTCCGATAACCGGCTCCACTTTTCCAAAGCTGCCTAAAAGCTCTTTTACTTCCCGATGTTTCTTGTTGAGCTGCTTTTCATAATCCATTCCCTGATACTGGCAGCCGCCACATTTTTTTGCAAGGTCACATTCTCCCGGTGGGCAGATGTGTTTTTCCGGACGTTCCGATTTCGAACCATGCTGCTTTTTTGCATTTTCCTTTTTTCTAAATTTATTGTTCTCTCCTGGCTTTCTCATTTTCTGTACCGTTCCTTATTTTTCAAATACTATACTATTTTTTAGTTTAACGCATTTAGCAGCCTTTTTCTATGGTTATTGCAGAAATATTTTCATAAATGAATTAAAATAAAATGCGAAATAATGGCACCTGCCGAGCCTGCTACTTGCAGCTTCTTACAAATACACAAAAACGCCGATACAGGCTGTACCGACGTTCCTTCAACACTTCACACTATTTAATTTTTGCAATCAAACTGCAATCATCTCTTTTTGTAAAGAAGTAATTCCGGATTTTCGCCATTTTCCTACCAGTGCATTTAATTTTTCAACCTTAGGAAGCCCGTCTATGTGAAGTTCATTTATTTCCTTTATTAGCTGTTTCTTAAACTCCTCAAACTCTCCATAGTCGCTAAGCTCATCATATCTTTTCCAATAATCTAACTTTGGGAGCATTTCTTTCATATATGCGCGCGCCTGCTCCTCTGTAAAATCATCGCTTACCATGTTTTTAACGCATATGTCGATTAATTCATCCATATCATACCGGTAAATTCAGTTTCAGAAAAGCAACTTACTGTTGCTGTACGATAAGGCAACTAAAACTTTAGATGCAAAATACACTATATAGCGGAACTGATTTTATTCCTTTTGCCATCCCAAAATTTCTTGTTGAAATCCGGATTGCATACGAAGGATTATATTTTTCCATATAAACCATCATGCTTTTGGCTTTTACATGGTTACCAGCCTTACACTCTACCGGAATAACGTGACTTTCTTTTTGTATCAGGAAATCCACTTCCGCCGTATTATCAGACTCCCAATAATGAAGATCATAACCATTTGTTTTCAAAGCAATTGCAACATAGTTTTCTGTCAGTATGCCACGAAAATGCTCTGTTTCCATGCTTTGTAATGCTTCCAACGTCATTCCTATTCTTGCAGACATAATACCCATATCACTGTAATATAATTTGAATGCACTTACATCCTGATATGCCGCAACCGGATAAAATCCCTGACTGCACTTCATGCATTTATTCACAATTCCAGCCCGAATCAGCCAATCAATTGCATCTCCATATTGAGATGCCCGTGCTCCTGATTTTATCAGCTTGTATTGAAATTTTTTTGCATCTTTTGCCAACTGTGCCGGCAGGGAATCATACGCTTCAAAAATACGCACGGTGTCCGTCTGATTTGCATATTTTGTCATGTCTGCAATATAAGAATTTAACAGCATCTGACGAATTTCCGTCTGCTCCAATGGACTGTCTTTTGCAAGGTCTGCCTTTACTGCTGCCGGCATTCCTCCCACGACGCAATAATGATAAAATTCCTGCAAAGCTTCCTCGTGCAATATCTCATCTAACGGCTGATTATTTTCATAATGTTCCCGTATGGTATCTGAAAGCATCTGCTTTCCCTTAGCCCACAATACCTCTTCCAAATCCATCGGGTACATGGTAACCATCTGAACTTTTCCTACCGGAAATGAATATTTTTCACGGTTGACTGCTACACCCAGCAAACTTCCGGCAGCTATTACATGGTATTCCGGTGTCTCTTCTGAAAAATATTTTAAAGAAGTTAATGCTCTTTCACACATCTGTATCTCGTCAAAAATAATGAGCGTATTTTCCGGTACAATCTTTACCTGATAATATTTTTCTAATATGGCGATGATATAATCTGCATGAATATCTGTATCAAAATACTTCCCAATTCTTTCGTCCGTTTCAAAATTTACATAGACTGTATTTTTATAATATAATGCTCCAAATTCACGCATTTCAAACGTTTTTCCAACTTGTCTTGCACCATAAATAAGTAACGGCATTCTGCCTTTTTTCATATTTTTCCATTCATATAATTTAGCAGTTATTTTACGCTTCATGTGTGTGCTCTCTCCCTTCTTTAAAATATCATCGCATCTTTTAATGTATTATATTACATTTTTCCGTACGAATCAACGTGTTTTTACACACAAAAAAGTGGCAATCCACTTAGGACCTGCCACTTTCAAAAATTTTTACATCTCATCAACAACCTGGAACACATAGAACTTCAGATAATAGGATTCGTCCGCCGCCCAGAGAATCGGATGATCCGGTGCCTGGGTGCGGAATTCCACCTGACGCAGACGCTTGTGGACGCTGTGAGCTGCCTGTCCGATTGTCTTGGTAAACAACTCATACGTCATAAAATGGGAGCAGGAGCAGGTCGCAAGAAATCCGCCATTTTTCACAAGCTTCATGGCACGAAGATTAATCTCGCGATAGCCCTTGATGGCATTTTTAACAGAATTTCTGGACTTGGTAAATGCCGGTGGGTCTAAGATTACCACATCATATTTTTCGCCTGCTTCCTCTAATTCCGGCAGCAGTTCAAAGACATCCCTGCACAGGAATTTTACCGTGCCGGAAAGACCGTTCAATGCTGCATTTTCTTCTGCCTGATGTACGGCAAGTTCCGAAGCATCCACTCCGGTGACTTCTTTTGCTCCGGCAATTCCGGCGTTCAATGCAAAGGAGCCGGTATGGGTAAAGCAGTCTAACACTCTTGCATCCTTACATAATTTCTGAATGGCAAGACGGTTATATTTCTGATCTAAGAAAAATCCGGTTTTCTGACCATCCTTTACATCTACGATATAATGCACACCATTTTCTACGATTTCCACATTGGTATCAAATGCTTCTCCGATAAACCCCTTCTTAAGCTCCATACCTTCCTGCTTGCGGACTTTTGCATCACTCCGCTCATATACACCGCGGATTGTAATGCCATCCTCTGCTAAAATTTCCTTTAAAAGCTTTACAATAAGCTCTTTGTAACGGTCGATGCCAAGTGCTAAGGACTGCACTACCAGCACATCCGAAAACTTATCAATAACCAGTCCCGGCAGGAAATCTGCCTCTCCAAACACCACGCGACAGGATGAGGTGTCTACCGTCTTTTTCCGGTATTCCCATGCCTGCTGCAATCGTGTCCGGAAAAATGCTTCATCAATAACTGTATCTTCCTTTCTGCTGAAAAGGCGCACCCGGATTTTGGAATTGCGGTTGATAAATCCAATGCCCATCGGATATCCGTCAAATCGTGTACCAGCACCAGATCTCCGTTTTCAAATGTTCCCATGATACTTTCTATTTCATTATCGAAAATCCACATGCCGCCGGATTTTACCATTCTTCCTTCGCCTTTTTTCAATGTTACAACTGCACTCATGTTAGTCCTCCTTCGTAACCTCTTTCTTATAATTTACCACAAATATACCAATGCATACCAGTATCAGGGCAATCACACTTTTGATGCCTGCTGCCTGCTCTTTTTCTCCCAGAAGCCATGCAGAAAGAATCACACCAAACACCGGGTTCATAAATCCAAATACCGCTACACGGGAAATCGGATTGTATTTTAATAAAATGCCCCACAGCGTGTATGCGACGGCAGAAATGCATGCCATGTAAAACAGCAGTCCAAAGGATGACGCCGTAAATCCGCTCACCCGTCCACCTGCTGCAAAGCCGCACAATGCCATAATAATTCCACCCACCAGGAACTGGTATCCACTCAGCATGACAGGATTTTCAGATTTGGAATACCGCTTTAACAACACGGAAGAAAATGCATACGCTACCGTTGACAGGAAAATAAATCCTTCTCCGGTCACGCTCATATGAAAATCAAATCCGCTGCTTCCCATATTTACCAGTGCCACGCCTGCAAATCCAATGATACAGCCTGCTATTTTCCGCGCCGATAATTTTTCCTGATGGAATAAAAGGCTTGCCACCAGAATTGCCACGAATACATTTAATGCTTCAATAATGGATGCTTTTACCCCGGAGGTGTGCGCAAGTCCGATATAGAAAAGCAGGTACTGTCCCACAGTCTGCAGACTGCTTAATTTAAAAACTTTTCCAATGGAGCCCTTTGTCGGACGCAGAAACCGTCTGTTTCCAATACTTCCCAATAATATTGTTAAAATTCCCGCCAGCGTAAACCGATAGCCAGCATACAGAATCTGGGACACCACCTCATCCGATGCAATGTGCATCATCTGATAGCCAATTTTAATGCACGGAAATGCACTGCCCCACAACAGGCAGCACACCAATGCTCCCAGCCAGACTACTATGGTTTTCTGCATGAATTTTTCTTTTGTTTCCATTGCTTTCATCCTTTTCTCAAGCTTTCGCTTTTCTTCTCATTCTTGTCTCATTTCATCATAGACACCAGTGCCGGCTCTGTCAAATAAATTCTGTCCCTACAGATATACTTTTTCCCTGAAATATGCGATAATAAATATGTTTGTATAGGTGCTTGCGAAAGGAGATCATTTGATGATAACAATAAGCCTTTGCATGATTGTAAAAAACGAGGAGCAGGTTCTCTCCCGCTGTCTGGATTCACTCGCCGGTCTGATGGACGAAATCATTATCGTGGATACCGGCTCTTGCGACCGCACCAGGGAAATTGCTGCCCGCTATACCGATAAAATCTATGACTATATCTGGAAGGATGACTTTGCAGATGCCAGAAATTTTGCTTTTTCCAAAGCTTCCATGGAATACATTTATACCGCAGATGCAGATGAAGTCTTAGATGATGAGAACCGGGAACAGTTCCGGCTTTTAAAAGAAGCCATGGTTCCGGAGGTCGAAATTGTACAGATGAAATATGTGACCAAAAATGAATTTAATACGGTGCTTAACTTTAAAGAAGAATACCGTCCGAAGCTCTACCGGAGACTCCGTACCTTTACCTGGATTGACCCGATTCACGAAACGGTTCGCTTAGACCCGGTTGTCTTTGACAGTGATATTGCTATTACGCATCTTCCGCAGTCCCTGCACAGCAGCCGTGATTTCAAAGGCTTCTTACTGGCATTTGACCGGGACGGACGGCTTTCCGAAAAATTGCAGCGGATGTATGCCAAAGAGCTCCTCATGACCGGGGAGAAAGAAGATTTCATTGCCGCCGCAAAAGTATTTCTTGCTACCCTGCAGGATGAAACCGCTTCTGGGGATGCCCGCAAGGAAGCCGGCTGTATCTTAAGCCGCTGCTACCGGATTACCGGAAATGTCAATGAATTTTTCAAGCTGGCACTGAAGGATATGATTACTACCCCTTGTGCAGAAATCTGCTGCGAATTGGGAAATTATTTTTTTGACGCAGAAGATTATGATGAAGCAGCCGTATGGTACTACAACGCTGCCTTTGAAACTGCCAGCATTCTTGATGTCCATACCAGTGGAAATATTCCGCTGAACGGACTGGCTGACTGCTACGAAAAATCCGGAAATGCAGCCCAGGCGGAAGAATATAGAAATGCAGCCAGACAATGGCAGCTCCCAGACGATAATTCTTAGTCCCTTCGACTTGAATAATCATGTACGAAGTGTACTATGATAATAATTTAACAAACAAAATATACAGGAGGTTTTTCATGGATTACACACAGGAATATAAACAGAAATTAGTCTCCGCAGATGAGGCTGTCAAAGTCATCAAATCCGGTGACTGGGTAGATTATGGATGGTGTACCGGAACTCCGGATGCACTGGATAAAGCCCTTGCAAAACGTACGGATGAATTAAAGGATGTCAACTTAAGAGGTGGTATTCTGTTAAAACCGTTAGCTGTCTTCGAACGTGAAGATGCCGGCGAACACTTTACCTGGAACTCCTGGCATATGTCCGGAATCGAGCGTAAATATATCAACCGCGGTTTTTCTTACTACGCTCCAATCCGTTATTCCGAGCTTCCAAGATACTATCGTGACTCCGCTACTCCGGATGATGTAGCAATGTTCCAGGTTGCTCCAATGGACAAACATGGATATTTTAACTTTGGACCAAACGCTTCTCATATGATGGCAGTTTGCGAGACTTCCAAGAAAATTATCGTTGAAGTAAATAAAAATATGCCTCGCTGCTTAGGCGGATTTGAAAACAGCATCCATATTTCCGATGTTGATTTCATCGTAGAAGGCGAGAATCCGGCTATCGGTGAATTAGGTGGTGGCGGAGCTGCTACTGAAATCGATCAGGCAGTTGCAAAATTAATCGTAGATGAGATTCCAAATGGTGCATGTCTCCAGCTTGGTATCGGTGGAATGCCAAATGCTGTTGGTTCCATGATTGCAGAATCTGATTTGAAAGATTTAGGTGTACATACCGAAATGTACGTTGATGCATTCGTTGATATTGCAAGAGCAGGAAAAATCAACGGTTCCAAGAAAAACATCGACCGTTTCCGTCAGACCTATGGTTTCGGTGCAGGAACTCAGAAAATGTATGACTACTTAGATGAAAACCCGGAACTTATGAGTGCTCCGGTAAGCTATACCAATGATATCCGTTCCATTTCCGCACTGGATAACTTTATTTCCATTAACAATGCAGTAAATGTAGACCTCTTCGGTCAGGTAAATGCAGAGTCTGCTGGAATCAAACACATCAGTGGTGCCGGCGGACAGTTAGACTTCGTTCTGGGTGCGTACCTTTCTAATGGTGGTAAGAGCTTCATCTGCTGTTCTTCTACCTTTACAACCCGGGATGGTCAGTTAAAATCCCGTATCCTTCCTACCTTAGATCCAGGATCTATCGTAACCGATACCCGTGCCAACATCCACTATCTGGTAACAGAATATGGTAAAGTCAACTTAAAGGGACTTTCTACCTGGCAGAAATGTGAAGCAATTATCTCTGTCGCACATCCGGACTTCCGTGATGAATTAATTGCTGATGCAGAGAAAATGCATATCTGGAGAAGAAGCAACAAATAACCACGTAACTTTTAAAAATCCCATGGGATTATCCCATGGGATTTTTGCAATATGATAGGTGGAACCCTTATGATTCTGTCCATAAATGCACACAATTTTCATGTTATCTCTTTTTCCTCTCTTCCACAGATACTGCGATAAATTTCCCAGATTAAAAATCCGGAAAGTGGACCTAAAATAACACCGGCTGTTCCATATATTTTCAGACCTGCATAAATACTGATGATAACCGCCAGCGGATGCACGCCCAGCCCTCTTCCCATAAGCCTTGGCTCCATAAATTCCCGGATAAAGGTACTCAATATAAACAGTATACCATATATCACTGCCGCAAAATACTTTCCACGAAACAAATCGATAATCAGCCATGGAATAAAGACAAGTCCTGTGCCAATAAAAGGCAGTGCATCACTTACTCCAATCAGCACTCCCACCAGAATGGCATAAGAATTTCCGGTAAGGAACAGACCTGCTATACATACGCCACTAATCAGTGCCAGAATAGTAAACTGTGCTTTAAGATACGTTCCGCCGGCATGACACATATTTTGAAATATCCGTCCACCCCAGGAATAAAAGCTGCTTTTTCTCCAACGCTGCACCAGATTATCATAATCACAGAGTATCAATACTGCCGCCACAACAGTTACAATGCAGATACCAAAGAATGCTGCCAGTCCCCGCAAAGATGCCAGCGAGCCATTCATCATTGCCGGAATCAGCTTCGTTTCTGCCTGACTGCTGACATATGCCGCGCAGTTTTTTCCCCACTGCACCATTGTCTCTGCTTTCATGCCGGTGATTTCCGCAACCCGCTCACAGCAACTGCACCAGAGCGTATCTGCTTTTCCAAATAATTCCGGATAATTCGTTATCAATGATGCAAGTTCGCAGATTCCCTTGTATACAAGATAGCCCATCGGCAGAAAAATCACTGCCAGCAGCAACAGCACTGCCGCCGTACTTACAATTCCTTTGGGAAGCTTTGTTTTCTCTGACAGAAAAGCTACTGGTTTACATAATGTTCTTGCAATAAGGATTGCCAGTAAAAAAGGAATTACAATCGGCAGTGCGAAACGCATTCCCAAATATACTGCAACTGTAATCCCTGCTAAATATATAATCTTTTTTATAAGTTGTCTTGTTTTTCCAGTCATACCATCAGTATGTGGCATCCCGGACTTTTTTATGTATTATAAATCTGAAAATAAATGAAATGCCTGACCTTCCGGTGTTATCTGAAACTGCATCTTCTTTTTGCTAGTGGGATGCAGAAATTCCAGCCGATAAGAACAAAGTGCCAGTGGCATCTGCCTCATTCCCGGCAGACTTTCATTCTTCCTTCCATACTTTCTATCTCCCACCAATGGCCAGCCATGATGCGACATCTGCACACGGATCTGGTGATGCCGCCCGGTCTCTAATTTTACTTCAAGAAGACTGATTTCTTCCGCAGCTTCAGTTTTTTCCGATGTTCCATCCGCTGTACCCGCTCCTGAAGCAGCTTTTCCATCTCTGCTATCTCTATCATCAAGCGTACTACATTCCAGCACCCGATAGGTTAACGCCGCCCGCTTTGCATCTGCGGTTCCCTGTTTTACGACAGAAGAAGTATTACTTCTGCCATCCTTCTTAAGAAAGTCAATAAGCTGTCCTTCTTTCGGTTCTGCTTTTCCATATACCACTGTCAGATAATATTTTCCAAAACCGTTTTTCTGCATCTGCCGGTTCAGCTCTGCTGTGGCTTCTTTGGTCTTTCCAAAGACCATTACGCCTTCCACCGGCTGGTCTAAGCGATGGATGATTCCAATAAAGGGAGTCTCTCCTTTTGCAGCAAGATAATTCCGAAGCAGGCTCTCCATATCCTGCTCGCCCATACGCTTCGTCTGCACTGCAATCCCTGCCGGTTTTACACAGACAAGCAGCTTATCATCCTCATATAAAATATGTTCTGCAATCTTATACATATGTTTTTCCTATAATTTGAAACGGTAACCTACCCCCCAGATTGTCTCGATATACTGAGGCTTTGCGGTATCCATTTCAATTTTCTCACGAATCTTTTTGATATGTACCGTTACGGTTGCGATATCACCAACGGATTCCATATCCCAGATTTCTTTAAACAGTTCTTCCTTGGTAAATACATGATTCGGATTCTGTGCTAAGAATACCAGTAAATCAAATTCCTTTGTGGTAAATGCTTTTTCCTCGCCATTTACCCAGACGCGGCGTGCTGTCTTATCAATCTTGATTCCACGAATCTCAATAATATCATTTTCCTGCACATTGCTGCCAATCAGTCTTTCATAACGGGCAAGGTGTGCCTTTACTCTTGCTACCAGCTCGCTTGGGGAGAATGGTTTTGTGATATAATCATCTGCACCTAGTCCCAGTCCGCGAATCTTGTCAATATCGTCCTTCTTGGCAGATACCATAAGAATCGGTGTATTCTTTACTTCACGAATACGTTTGCAGATTTCGAAGCCGTCCATGCCCGGAAGCATCAGGTCTAAGATATACATGTCAAAATCAGATGCCAGTGCTTTCTCTAAGCCCCTTGCTCCATCACTTTCGATTTCGACATCGAAACCGCTTAACTCTAAATAATCCTTCTCCAGTTCTGCAATTGAAACCTCATCTTCAATAATCAATACTTTACTCATTTGGAACCTCCTGATATTTTCTCAGTACAAAATACATGATTGTACCTGTTTCTTCTTTACTGGTTGCCCATATCTTTCCGCCATGGTCTTCAATAATTTTACGGACAATGGATAAACCGATACCACTTCCGCCGGTTGCAGAATTTCTTGAAGTATCTGCCCGGAAGAACCGGTCAAAGATATATGGCAGGTCTTTCTTTGCAATTCCTTTTCCATTATCTTCTATCTCTACCTGGATAAAATCACCCACATCCTTTACACGAATATTGATAAAGCCCTTCGGCTTATCCAGATATTTGATGGAATTATTAATAATATTATGAATGACACGCTTTAACTGCTCCGGGTCTGCAATAATCTGCACATCATCCCCGGCGTAATTAAAATACGATAAACCAATATTTTTTGCCTCTAAATCCAGGCCGATTTCTTCTACGCAGTCATCGAAATATTCCATTACATTTATCTTGCTAAAATTATATGGAATTCGATTAGTATCAATCTTTGAATAAAGTGTCAGCTCATTTAATAGTAAATCCATCTCATTGGCTTTATTATAAATGGTCTTGATATATTTATCCCTTTTTTCCGGCGTATCTGCCACACCATCCATCAGACCTTCCGAATAACCTTTCACAGCAGTAATCGGGGTCTTTAAATCGTGGGCAATATTACTGATTAAAACACGGTTTTCTTTCTCTGATGCCAGCTTCTCTTCTGCAGAATCTTTCAGTCTCTGCCGCATCTCTTCGAAGTTCCGGCACAGCTCGCCAATTTCATCATTGCTGTCTATTTCCAAAGTAAAATCAAGGTTTCCCTCTTTGATATTCTGGGTTGCCATCTCTAACTTCTTAATCGGAGTAATGATGCTCCGGTAATTCCATATGGTAAGCATACCTGCCGTCAACAAAAGTATCAATAACACAGAAATAATAATATCTATCAGAAGTTCCTTCATTTCCGGCACGAGTGATTTAATAGATGTAATTACAAACAACGTTCCTTCCGAACCATCCGAAAAATCAAAGTCAATCCGCTTAATCATTTCCTGTTTATCACTGTCAATGAAATAGCCGGTCTCTCCCCCTGTCTTTGTATCCATGTAATCCGGCAGATTTTCCGGAACCGTATTCAAATCATTCGTTCCCACATAGACTTCTTCATTATCCCTCATGACAATCAGGTAGGAGTTTTTCCCCTGCAGAGTCTCATTAACCTGCATTAAATATTTCATGTCCAGGAATTTGTCCGGGTCGCTTTCCGCTGTATCCAGTAACTTCTGACAACTGTCCTTTGTCACCCGGTTCCACATCTGCACCGTATTGGTCAGATAACTAATATTTCCATCTTCCACCTGATAGGTGTTGGCAATATCTCTTAACTGAAAATAACGGAATCCGCACATTGCCAACGCGGCCAATGTCACCGGCACAAATATGATAATACAAAATGATATAATCAGCTTTGTCCTTAGTTTCATTCTCAAGCCTCCAGTTTTTCATAATCATAGTATACCACATGCAGTCTCTTTTCCCATGAAAATTCTGAGAATTATTCTAAAGAATTTATAAATTATTTTCCAACCACCCAAAACTCTTTGCTGGTTTTCTCATTAAAATGCCAAAAGACCTCTTTCCGGCATTTCAATCATTTCCCTTAAGAAATAAATCTTTTCCGAAAAGAGGTCTTTCTTCTTTATACTATTCTGGAATCTATTCCAATATTATAAGTGTTTCTTTAATTCATCAACTTTGTCCAACGCTTCCCATGGAAGTGCAACATCGGTTCTTCCAAAGTGACCATATGCTGCTGTCGGGCGATAAATCGGTCTGCGTAAATCAAGCATCTTGATAATTCCTGCCGGACGAAGGTCAAAGTTCTCACGGATAATTTCTACTAATTTCTCATCAGAAACTTTTCCGGTACCAAAAGTATCAACCATAACAGAAGTAGGCTGTGCTACACCGATTGCATAAGATAACTGAATCTCACAACGCTCTGCAAGACCTGCTGCTACTAAGTTCTTAGCAACGTAACGTGCTGCATATGCTGCTGAACGATCAACCTTGGTGCAATCCTTACCGGAGAATGCTCCGCCGCCGTGACGGGCGTATCCACCGTATGTATCTACGATAATTTTACGTCCGGTAAGACCTGCATCACCGTGTGGTCCACCGATTACGAAACGTCCGGTTGGGTTGATGAAAAATTTAGTATTCTCATCAACTAATTCCTTTGGAAGGACTGGGTCAAAAACATATTTCTTAATATCCTCATGAATCTGTTCCTGGGTTACATCCTCGTCATGCTGTGTAGAAAGTACAACTGCCTCTAATCTCTTTGGTTTTCCAGCCTCATCATACTCTACAGAAACCTGTGATTTTCCGTCTGGTCTTAAGTATTTTAAAGTACCATCTTTACGAACTTTGGTTAACTGTAATGCCAGTTTGTGGGCTAAAGAAATCGGATATGGCATATATTCCGGTGTCTCGTTAGTTGCATAACCAAACATCATACCCTGATCTCCGGCACCGATTGCTTCAATCTCCTCATCAGTCATTTTATTTTCTTTTGCTTCCAAAGCCTTGTCAACACCCATTGCAATATCCGGTGACTGCTGGTCTAATGCTACCATAACAGCACAGGTATGTCCGTCAAATCCGGTTTCTGCATGGTCATAACCGATTTCATTTACAGTATTTCTTACAATTGCAGGAATGTCTAATTTTGCCTTTGTAGTAATCTCTCCTGTTACAAGTACAAATCCGGTACAGCTTGCTGTCTCACAGGCAACACGGCTCATTGGATCCTCTGCCATACATGCGTCAAGAATTGCATCTGAAATCGCATCACACATTTTGTCTGGATGTCCTTCTGTTACGGACTCTGATGTGAATAATCTTTTTTCCATCGTTTTCTCCTCTCGTTTTGTTGATTCCCTTATTAAGTATCTGGTGGGTGCGCTTGGCTCCTCTTTCTTCCAGACCTTTTTTCGCTGCTCACATAAAATAAAAAAAAACCGCTTACATCATAAGCGGACCCGATAACGGTAAAGATAATCAAATCCTCTTATTGTTCGACTTGCTCGCTCAGGTTGGCACCTTCCTTATGCTGTGGGGTTGCCGTGACTTCATTGATCCTATGTATCTCCATCACTCTGAATAAGAGAAATTACAATATTGAATTTTCAAATCTCTATGGGAGAGAATACACCTATTATATCGAAATGTCAAGCACCATATTTTCTCATCAACAGAGAAAACATTCCTTATTACTTTTTGTATCCTTTTGACAAATTTTAACGGTTTTTACTGTTAAGATTGACATTTTTGGCAAAAAGAATATACTTAAATAGGAATATAATTGTGATTTGTTCTATCATAATTATAAAATCCATCCAGAACGAGGACCACATGCATGAAAGAATATCAGACAAAAGATTTGTTACCAGGTATGGTTACAGCAATTCCTGTCCGCACCAAGCGTGGACAGCTTATTATTAATCCGAATGTAGAACTTACGCGTACCCTGATTTCCAGACTGGAATTTTATGGCATCGCCAGTGTGCAGATTACAGAAAATAAACAGACCACTGCTCCAATGGAAGAGCCAAAAGATCCGGCATATTTTCCTGCCAAAAGCCCGGTTTCTGCACCAAGTCCGGTTTCTGATGCTTCTTACTCACAGAAGCTCAAAAGTTCTCCGGAATTCCAGCGTTTTCAGGTGGATTTCACCCTGCGTTCCCAGGATTTAAAGAACTGTTTTGATGCTTACCTTTCCGATGGAGGAACCGTAAACAAAGAAGAGCTTTTATCAAAGACCATTTCTTTAGTAAGTCCAAAGCAGACCACTCTGGATGTCTTTGATATGTTACATAATATGCGTCAGGTCAACGACAGCACCTATGCACACAGTCTGAATGTTGCCATCATCTCCCGTATTATCGGAAAATGGCTGCATTTTTCCAATGAAGAATTAGACACTCTCACCCTTGCCGGTCTGCTTCATGACATCGGTAAGACAAAAATTCCGGATGAGGTCTTAAATAAAGACGGAAAATTAACAGATGAAGAATTCCAGATGATTCGTAATCATCCGAAATATGGCTATGATATTTTAAAATCCCAGCCATTAAATTCCCATATTAAAAAGGCAGCTCTCATGCACCATGAACGTTGCGATGGTTCCGGTTATCCAATGGGGCTTACCATGGAAGAAATCGATGACTATGCACTCATCATTGCGATTGCCGATGTTTACGATGCCATGACAGCAGCACGCTCCTATCGTGCTCCCCTTTGTCCGTTTGAGGTAATCGCCGAATTTGAAAAAGATGGTCTGCAGAAATATAAGCCAAAGTATATTCTGACCTTCTTAGAGAATATTGCCAATGCATACCAGAACAACCGGGTTATGTTAAGTGATGGTACTTCCGCCCGCATTGTTTTATTGAATCATCGTCGTCTTTCCAAGCCACTGGTTCAGTTAGATGATGGAGCCTGTATCGACCTTGAGAAAAGTCCTTTATATATCAAAGCAATCATATAAAAAGAATGTGCCTTGGCACATTCTAGCGCCTGCGGCGGTCGCTTGCGACATCTGCCTTATACGCCGCAGTGCGCATCCTCGCGGAGCGTTTTATACTTTACAGGAAAGCAATTTCCTGTAAAGTATAAAAGATATCTGATAACTATGCCTCATTTGCAGCATATTTACCAGATATTCTTTTTTGGTTATGATAACGCTTTTTAACACTTCTGTCTCATTGCAATATTCATATTAGTATTTATATTCAGAACTTTCTATATTGTGATGCTCTTATCTTATGATACTTTCAATGTGAATTTCTGGATTTCTTTCTCGGAGCTTACTTTTTCAATCATTGCACCAAGGGAAGCTAATTTCTCTTCAAAATGTTCATATCCACGTTCAATATAATAAATATCATCTACAATGGTGATGCCTTCTGCTGCAAGACCTGCAATTACAAGGGCTGCACCTGCTCTTAAATCCGGAGCACTGACTCTTGCACCTGTGTATTTTTCAACACCGGTAATAATTGCAATATTGCTCTCTACTTTCACCTGTGCACCCATACGGGTCAGTTCATCTACATATTTGAAACGGTTTTCAAAAATACTCTCCGTTACGGTACTTGTTCCTTCTGCTAATGCTAAAAGCACCGACATCTGTGGCTGCATATCTGTTGGAAAGCCAGGATACGGCAAAGTAGTTACCTGGGTATGATGCAATGGCTTGCTGGATACCACACGTACTGCATCATCAAATTCTTCCACTTCACAACCAATTTCAATTAATTTTGCTGTGGTTGCCTCTAAATGCTTGGGAATAACATTTTTAACAGTTACATCACCTTTGGTTGCAGCCGCTGCAAACATAAAAGTTCCTGCTTCAATCTGATCCGGAATAATAGAATATTCTGTTTTATGAGCTTCTCTACACCCACAATACGGATGACATCTGTTCCTGCACCACGGATATTTGCTCCCATGCTGTTTAAGAAGTTTGCTACGTCTACGACATGTGGCTCCTTAGCTGCATTTTCAATAATTGTCTTTCCCTCTGCCATGGATGCCGCCATCATAATGTTAATGGTTGCTCCTACAGAAACTTTATCTAAATAAATATGGTTTCCCACCAGATGTTCTGCAGTAGCAGAAATTAACCCATGCTGAATATCAACATCGGCTCCTAACGCACGGAAACCTTTCAGATGAAGGTCAATCGGACGGGTTCCGATTGCACAGCCACCCGGAAAAGCTACTTCTGCTTTCTTATATTTACCAAGTAATGCTCCTAACAGATAGTAAGAAGCTCTGATTTTATTAATATATTCATAGTCCACGCTCAAGTCATGAATCAGTGAACCGTTAATCTTTACCTTATGTTCTCCAAGACGCTCTATCTTAGCACCAATTCCCTCCATGGCACTTAATAACACATTAATATCACGAACGTTTGGTAAATTATCTATTATTACGGTCTCATCCGTCATAATTGCTGCCGCAAGAATTCCCAGTGCAGCATTCTTAGCTCCACCAATCTCAACTTCGCCAACCAAAGGATTTCCACCTTTAATCACATACTGTTCCATCTCGCACCTCTATGCTTAGATTCCCTACAAAATTGCAAACAAAATATTATAGTAACTTATTTCCTCTTTTGTCAAGTATTTCTCGTACCTCAAAAGAATTATCTACAATAGTATTATTATATTATATATTCACTAACTTGTAAATCGAAATTAATTCAGATAGTTCACCGGATTTACCTGGGAGCCATTAATTAATATCTCAAAATGCACATGCGGACCTGTAGAACGCCCCGTACTTCCGCTTAATGCGATAACTTCACCCTGCGATACGCTCTGTCCTGCTTTTACCAGTAATTTACTGTTATGCGCATATCGTGTCATTCTTCCATCCGGATGGCTGATTAAGACGCAGTTGCCATATCCGGAAACATAGCCGGCACTGACCACTACACCATTGCTGGATGCAAATACCTTGGTTCCGGTCGGACATGCCCAGTCAATTCCTTTATGCATTCTGCCCCATCTTCTTCCAAAACCGGAAGAAACTCTTCCGCCAATCAGCGGTTTAATGTAAGTTGGCGGTATCTTGGTTCCACGCTCAATAACTGCCGGCGTTGACTCTGTCAGTATGATCTGGTGGATCATACTCCGCTCCGTCTCAATTCCATTCTCTGTTGTCACCACCATATTAACCTCGCGATGTCCGGTAGTTCCCTCTGCAAGCACCACTTCGTCGGTCGTATACCAGGAATCATTCGGTACAATCTCCGGCTCTGCGGTATAATCCTCTTCATATACTACGCCTTCGCTAATCCGTAAGCTGATGTCCGGCTGAGGAACCGACAGAATCAGTTCTTCACCGGCACTGATTACTGCATCTTCCCCGGACAATCCATTGAGTGCGATAATTGCTGCCACCGATGTATCATGCTCCTGTGCAATGACCGACAGACAGTCTCCCGGCTGTATCTCATATATTTTATTCGTTTCTTTCTCTTTTGTTACTTCTTCCACCGCGGCATCTATATCCGTCAGAGTGTCCGCTGCTACCAGATTGGTAAACACTTCCACATCCTGTGCAAATTCCATCGAAAGAATTCCGGTTTCATAATTATTTTCCCCGGGATTCTCCTGTGCATCGGAAAGATAGGTCCCAAGCTGCTGCACAATACCGGCATCCGCAGAATCTTCTGTTTTTTCTGAAACGCCTGCCTCTTTTAAGTTTGCAAGAAGCATTCCCTCCTGATGATCCGCTTCCTTTTTGAACTCTATCTCAAACCGATTGTCCGTATCCTGTTCTTCCTTCAAACGTCCTAAAAACGTTTCTACTTCATCTAAAGTTGCAAAAGAAAGCTGGTTTTCACCGGCACTTACCGTATATGCAAAGATTTCTCCGGAATTGTCTTTCTTAAGCTCCTTTGTAATCTTTTCTTTTAATGCAGTTTCACTTAACAGCTTCTGAAATGGCTTATGGCTTTCTGTTGTCTCATAAAAAATCTCCTGCATCAGATAGCCTTCACTCTCTTTTGCCATCTGCCGCCGGCTTTCATGTACTGCCTTTTCCACATCTGTCTTGCTGCTGACACAGCCTACCACTTTATTATTTACGGTTACCACAAAATAATTCTGTCCCAGCGAAAATTTCTGTAAAAGTACCACCAGTACCAGACAGACGAAAAATATGCCTGCTGCCCACATGCGGATACGAATCTTTTTATCGACTTTTCCAATTCTATTTAAAGTTGTTGATTTCTTTTTCTGCTCCTGCATCTTATCTGACTTCTTCATTTTATCTGATTCCTGTATCTTCACAGGTTCCTGTGCATTCCCTGGTATCTGCATCTTTTATTCCATCCCGAGTTTTTCTTTTACTGCATCGATTGTTTCACGAATTGACAATCCCTCTTCGTTTACTGTTACATCCGCATATTTTTCATAGTATGCAGTTCTCTCATCATACAAATCTTTCAGCGTCTGGCCATCATTCAATACCACACCGCGGTTTTTCAAATCACCAAGACGCTCTTCTAATGTCTCATAAGATACGCTCAGATAAAGTACGGTTGCAATTTCTTTATAATGCTCCATGGCATTTGCACAATATACTGCACTGCCTCCCGTGGCAATGACTGCTTTATGTCCTTCTATTCTGCTGTTTACCTCATCCTCAATCTCAAGAAATCCTTCTGTTCCATGCTCTGCAATCAGCTCACACAAAAGCTTTCCAGTCTGCTGCTGGATGACTAAATCTGCATCCACAAAATTATAGCCTAATGCCTTCGCCAATACGACACCTACAGTACTTTTTCCTACGCCCGGCATTCCGATTAATACGATATTGTCTTTCATTCCATACTCCTGTATCTATGTGATAGAAAAGAAGCAGAAAAATAAATTTTCTGCTTCTCTATGTTCTTGTCACTTTGTAATTTCTGCAATTATTCTGTTGCTGCCTCTGATGCTGTCTCTGTCTCACTTACAGATTCTGTTTCTGTATCTGTTTTCTTGATGGTATAGAGCTTATCAAAATTAACAGCTGCCCATACATCATCATTTACCGTCCATTCTTTTTCTTCCTTGTAGCTGTCGCATACTTCAGTATATTTATCGGACTGACGCTGGGAAACAATTGTTTCTTTCTCTTTGTCGGTTGCATCACGGTCAAATTCACTGTCTAAGCGGATAACATAATATCCTTTTCCATCTACGGAAATCATGGAAGAAACTTCTCCCTCTTTTAACGCATCTGCTGCTGTAATAATGGATGCATCCATACTTCCGGTTGCTGTTCCATCTTCACCGATTTCATCACTGCCGTATGAATAAGTGCTTACAGTATATCCGTTGTCTGTTGCTGCTGCATCAAAATCGGTTTTCGCTTCTTCTGCGATTTTCTCTGCAGTTTTTTCTAATTCTGCCTTCTCATCATCGGTATATTCCACATAATTCTTGCTGTCATCATAATGTGCCTCGGTAGAAACCTTGATATAACTGAAGGTTCTCTGTGCCGCTTCTTCATCAGAAACTTCGGTATCTACAGTTGCAATGATTGCATTATGCATCTTCTTCTGAATCAGGTTCAGTCGAAGCATTTCTGCTACATATTCTTTCTTGGCACCCATGGTCTTGATTGCTTCCTTGCTATTGTCATCCATGAACTGCCGTGCTGCAGTATCAATATCAGAAAGCTCCTCATCCGTTATTTCCACACCATAGTCTTTCATATGGTCTTCTAAGAGATAATTGGTCTGAATCTGTGTCAGGATTCCATCTTTTACATTATCCTGCATAGTCTTACCGTTTCCGGATAAATCCTGTGACCACATATTTTCCTTAGCATATCCCATGGTAATATAGCTGTCATAGGATACTGCTGTATACTGTGCCATAAAGTTGGCAAGTCCAAGTGAAATCTCTTTATCTCCTAATGTAGCAACAACTGCATCTTCATCGATTCTGCTGCCACATCCTGTCATAGCTACGGAAGCTGCAGTAACAACCGCCAATGCAAGTGCTGTGAATTTCTTAAATCTCATATCACGTTCCTCCAAAATATTTATCATCGTTCTATTATAGTGCTTTTTCGTACATGCCGCAAGATTTTTATGCAGTTAAGCATCCTTTTTTATGGTTTTTTCTACCAGAATCGTCTGCACATCCAACACAAACTGGCGGATATAGTCGATACTGCTGCCTGATGCTATCCGGCTGTTAGTTCCCCGGTTCAGCACAAAATACGGTCCTTTCTGATCCGGGATAAATTTCAACGCATGATCATATTTTGACAGAAGTTCCGGTATTTTTGCCGGATTCACCGCAGCTTTTTCATACATGACAAAACGCACCGTATTGCCACGCTCTACCACTTCCTTCATATACGCCTGATGCGCCAGCACTTTTATCAATGCAATGGAAAGAAGGTTTGTCACTGATTTTGGCGGGTCTCCAAAACGGTCTGTCAGCTCATCAAGCATCTCATCACTTTCCGAATCATTTTCAATGGCTGCAATTCGTTTGTAAATATCCAGTTTCTGTGTCTCGTTTGGAATATAGGATGGCGGGATAAATGCATCCATTTCCACATCTACTGTTGTATCGAAGCTTTCTTCCACTCCGATTCCCTTCTCCTGTTTGACAGCCTCATTGAGCATCTTGCAGTAAAGGTCATAACCGACTGCCTCCATGTGTCCGCTCTGCTGGGCACCCAGCAGGTTTCCGGCTCCACGGATTTCCAAATCCCGCATGGCAATCTTAAAGCCGCTTCCTAAGTCTGTATATTCCTTGATTGCAGCCAGACGTTTCTCTGCGATTTCTTTTAACATTTTATCCCGGCGGTACATTAAGAACGCATATGCCGTCCGGTTGGAACGTCCTACTCTTCCGCGAAGCTGATAGAGCTGTGACAGTCCCATATTATCCGCATCATGAATAATCATGGTATTTACATTGGAAATATCAAGCCCCGTCTCGATAATCGTTGTGGATACCAGCACATCAATCTCTCCGTTGATAAACTGATACATAATATCCTCAAGTTCCCGTTCCTTCATCTGTCCGTGGGCAAATGCCACATTGGCATCCGGCACCAGTTCTGAAATTTTCGCTGCCATTTCTGCAATCTGGTTTACCCGGTTAAATACATAATAAACCTGTCCGTCTCTTGCTAATTCCCGGCAGATTGCCTCCCGCACCATTTCTTCATTATATTCCATGACATAAGTCTGGATTGCCACACGATCCATCGGCGGCTCCTCTAAAACACTCATATCACGGATTCCGATAAGGCTCATATGCAATGTCCTTGGAATTGGTGTTGCCGTTAAAGTCAGCACATCCACATCCTTTTTCATCTGCTTGATTTTCTCTTTATGAGCCACACCAAAACGCTGCTCCTCATCGATAATGAGAAGTCCCAAATCCTTAAATTTCACATCCTCAGAAAGCACTCTGTGGGTTCCGATAATAATATCCACCATGCCTTTTTTCAAATCTTCGATGGTTTTCTTCTGCTCTTTTGGGCTGCGGAAACGGCAAAGCAAATCTACTCTTACCGGGAAATCTTTCATCCGCTGGGCAAAGGTATTATAGTGCTGCTGCGCCAGGATTGTGGTCGGTACTAAATAAACTACCTGTTTTCCCTCCTGCACCGCCTTAAAGGCAGCACGGATTGCCACCTCCGTCTTGCCATATCCTACGTCTCCGCAAATCAGACGATCCATAATCTTGGTGCTTTCCATGTCCTTCTTGGTTGCTTCAATGGCAAGCTCCTGATCTTCTGTCTCCTCAAATGGAAACATCTCTTCAAATTCCTTCTGCCATACAGTATCCGGACCATAGACATAGCCTTCTTTGTTCTGCCGGATAGCATAGAGTTCCACCAGTTCGTGGGCAATTTCTTTTACCGCACCACGCACTCTGGTTTTTGTCTTATCCCAGTCCGGGCTGCCCAGCCGGTTTAGTTTTGGTTTCTTGGCATCGGAACCGGCATATTTCTGAATCAGTTCCAGCTGGGTTGCAAGAATATAAAGATTGCCTCCCCTGGCATATTCAATCTTGATATAATCCTTGACTTTTTTATCGACTTCGATTTTCTCGATTCCACGATAAATGCCAAGGCCGTGATTTTCATGTACCACATAATCACCTACATGAAGGTCACGAAAGCTCTGTATCTTTTCTCCCTCATAGAGGCGGTGTTTCTTCCGTTTCTTCTTTTCCTGCCCGAATATATCACTTTCTGTGATAACCGCAAATTTAATCAGCGGGTATTCGTATCCACGTTTTACTTTTCCATAGGCAGTTAAGATTTCTCCCGGCTGCAATTCCCGTTCAAAATCTTTGGCATAATAACAGCTTACCTCTTCTTCCTGTAAATCCTTCGCCAGATGCTCTGCCCTTGTCTTAGATGCGGATAATACAACGACCCGGTATCCGTTTTTCTTATAATTCTTTAAATCCTTCACCAGCGTTGCAAAGCTGTTATTATAGGAATTCACACCCTGCACCTGAATATGGTAACGGTTCGTAATGTCTAACTCCCGCACCTTCATATCCAGTGCTGCCAGTGCAAGTCCGTGGAAACTCTGCATCTTCGCAGTAATTTCCTTTCCGGTAAAGAGCGTTTCTGCCTGTCCCGGCAGGATATAACCCTTCTCCAAGCGCTGCTTCATGCTCTCTTCAAATTCCTGCTCTGTCACTCTGCCCTTTTCCATCAGCCGGGCAGGTTCATCCAGGACTAAAAGAGTCTCGTCTTTGCCAAAATAATCCAAAAGGCTTACCGCCTCCGGGAAGAAATATGCAAGGCTGCTGTCCAAATTAGCTGCACCACCTAATTCTTCTATCTCTTCTTCCAAAGCAGCCGCCGTCTGTTTGATGCGATGGCCTTCTTCATTTTTCATCTGGTCGCGGAACTTCTTTTCTGCTTTTACCGCTTCCTGTCGAATTTTCTTCAAGCCCGCCTGCTTCCGTTCTTCCGTCAGCACCAGTTCCGTTGCAGGATACAACGTAATTTCTTCCAAATTCTCTATGGAACGCTGGCTCTCAGCCTCAAAGCTTCGCAGGGAATCAATGGTATCTCCCCACATTTCAATACGCAGCGGATTTTCTTCCGTCAGAGGATATATATCAAGGATTCCTCCACGCACCGCAAATTCTCCCGGCATTTCCACCTGATAATTGCGCACATACCCCATCTGCAAAAGCCGCTTTGTCTCTGCCTCAAAGTCTAATTCGTCTTCCACCTTATAAGTACGCACCGCTTCTTTAAAGGCTTCCAGTCCTGCCATCCGGTTCATCAGTCCGTCAAAAGTCAATACCACTGTAACCGGCTTCTTTTCGGATAAACGTTTTAACAGGGCAATCCGCTCTCCGGTAAGCTGATTACTTCTGATATCCGACTGATAAAATAAAATATCCTTCGCTGGGAAATAGAGAGTCTCCCTGTCGAAAAAACGATAATCTTCTAAGATTTCCCTTGCTTTTTGTTCGTTAAAAGTAACGATGATTTTATTTCTAAAACCATCGTTCGCCGCAAATACCATATGTGCCTTCTGCGCATCCATGCATCCGGATATCTGAACGATACCCGGACTGCTCTTTAGCTGCTTTAAGGCATTTTGCAATTCTTCCAGTTCCGAAAGGGGCTGCAAAAATACATTCATAATGTTCTTCCTTTAATTATAGTCATTCATTGCCTGTTCGATTTTTCCATCGACAATCAGTTCTACCGCAGATACCGCATCTAAAAATGCTTCCTCTGCCAGTTTCCGGTCTGCCTTATCCATATGGCCAAGGACATGGTCTGCCAAATCCCAGCCCTGTGGTTTCTCACCGACACCTACCTTGATCCTAGCAAACTGCTCTGTTCCCACCTGCGCAATGATATTTTTAATTCCATTGTGTCCGCCGGCACTGCCTTTTTTACGAATCCGTATTCTTCCCGGTGCCAGGCTGATATCATCAAAAATCACTAACAATTCACTGGCCGGATCCACTTTATAGAAATTTACTGCTTCAGCGATGCTTTCTCCGCTTAAGTTCATAAAAGTCTGTGGCTTCACCAGAACAACTTTTTCACTTCCGATCATTCCTTTGCCGCAGATTGCTTTATACTTTTTTTCGTCCATCCTTATATTATATTTTTCTGCCAGTACATCCATGACATCAAAGCCAACATTATGTCTGGTATGTTCATATTTCTTTCCAGGATTTCCAAGTCCCGCTATAATGTACATTCTTTCTTCCTTCTTCTGATGATTTCTGCAGCTGATTCTAACTGCTTCTGGTCATTTACTCCATTGATGTCTTCCGGGCTTTCCAGTGCAAATGCATCTACACGAAGTCCTTTATCCTTTAATATCGTAAGCGTATCCGGCAGATAATATTCACCCTGTGCATTATTCGGCTGAATCTTATCCAATGCCTGTGATAATTCCCAGGTATTAAACACATACATTCCGGAATTAATCTCATGGGATTTCAACTCTTCCTCGTTTGCATCCTTATGTTCTACGCTCTTTATAAATTCTCCTGATTCATTGCGGATAATTCTTCCGTATCCGGTCGGGTCATCTATCGTTGCTGACAATACGGTTACTGCATTTTTATGCTGGATATGATGCTCCAAAAGCTGCTTTAAGGTTGCAGATGTAATCAGTGGTGCATCTCCAAAAAGAATCAGTGTATTTCCTTCTTTTCCCAGGAAATCCTTGGCACATTTTACCGCATGACCAGTTCCAAGCTGCTGCTCCTGCAGTACAAATGTTACATCATCTTTATGTGAAATGGTATTCTCTACCTCTTCATGCTTATATCCTACCACCAGACAGATATCCTCCGCTCCTGCTCCTTCTGCCGCTTCAATTACATAATCTACCAGACACTTTCCGTCTATTGTATGCACTACTTTCGGAAGGTCTGACTGCATTCTGGTTCCCTTTCCAGCTGCCAATATTACCGCTTTTAATGCTTCCATATTTTTATCCTCTTTATTCCTCTCCGGCTTTCTGCCGAAAATACTGTTACATTTTAGTATACTTCTTTCTCAGAAATTTGTCATCCTTTTTTCCACAATATGAAATAGATGACAATGTAAATCTGCCGTGGGGCAAATGGAAAAGCGAAAAAGACTATAAGGAGCACTAAGAATTTTGAAAAAATTTTTATCAGTTCTGACAACCGGCGCAAATCAACATCCATGTTGCTTGCGCCTCGCCGGCACTTCCCTGTGCCGGCGTTGTCTGTTTTCGCCCGAAATTCCAAGTGCTCCTAACAGTCTTTTTCATGCTTTCTCATTTGCCCCACGGCATATTTATACTTCATTCTATCAATTGTTCAAAAAAAGAAGTGTGAAAAACAGGCTGCCACATTTCTGTGACAGCCTGCTCGTCTTCCTTATTCTATGTACGTGTTACGCCTCCTCAGCTGCGATTTCACTTTCGTACTTTTCTAAAATAATCTGCTGTATCTTATTTCTGGTATCTGAGTTAATTGGATGTGCAATGTCTCTGTATTCCCCATCAGCAGCCTTGCGGCTTGGCATTGCAATGAATAGCCCCTTCTCTCCGTCAATCACCTTGATATCATGTACAACAAATTCTTCATCTATGGTAATAGATACCACAGCTTTCATTTTACCTTCTTTTTCAACTTTACGTATTCTTACATCTGTAATCTGCATTATGTTACCCCCTTCACGCCTTTCTCTTAAGTCTTCTGCCTACAGTGCATATCTGTCATTGCGCTCAAGTACAACCTTTACTCCGTCGTCACCGCAATAATACGTGTTGGCTTTCAGCGTTCCACGGCTTTCCACGATACAGTTTTCAATATGCGTATTATCTCCAATGTATACGTCATTGAGAATAATGGAATTCTTGATTACACAATTCTTTCCTACAAACACATTTTTAAACAATACAGAATTTTCTATTTTACTGTTGATGATACATCCACTGGAAATCAGGCTATTCTTCACATCAGAACCTGCATTGTATTTTGCTGGTGGATAATCATCTACTTTCGAATAGATATGCGGTGTCTCACGGAAGAAGTAATTTCTCACATCCGGTTTCAGGAAATCCATATTTGTATTGTAATATGAATCTACTGTTGCAATATTGCTCCAGTAATCTTCCATTTTATATCCATAAATTCGTTTCATATTCTTATAACGAATCAGAATATCTGTAACGAAATCCCATCTGTCTTCCTGACCGCTCCGCTCTAACATTTCAATCAGCTGTCTTCTGCGGATGATATAAATACCGGTAGAAATTGTATTAGAGCTGGATACCATAGGTTTCTCTTCAAACTCTGTGATTCTGGATTCTTCATTCATGCGGATTACACCAAAGCGGCTGATATCTGCGCCTTCCGGCATATCCTTGCACACAACAGTTATATCAGCTTTCTTCTCAATATGGTAATCCAATACCTTATTGTAATCCAGCTTGTATACACAATCACCACCTGTAATAATTACATATGGCTCATGACGTTTTTTCAAGAAATCAATGTTCTGGTACATTGCATCTGCAGTTCCTCTGTACCACCAGCTGTTGTCAGCGGTTACAGTAGGAGTGAAGGTATAAAGACCTCCCTGTTTTCTCCCGAAATCCCACCATTTGGATGAGCTTAAATGTTCATTTAAAGAACGTGCATTATACTGAGTCAGCACTGCAACGGTCTGAACATGTGAGTTGCTCATATTACTCAATGCAAAATCAATGCATCGGTAACTTCCACCGATTGGCATTGCTGCAATTGCACGCTTGCTGGAAAGTTCCTGCATACGATGATTGTTTCCACCTGCTAAAATTAATCCTAATGCCTTCATATTCTGTCACCTTCCTTAATAATAGCTCCACCGCCTGCTAACATTCCATCTGGATAATCTGACGGTTCCGTCACTCCGGAAATCGCTGTATTTTTTCCAATTGAAACTCCGTCTGGTATTACAGAATCTTCTCCGATAGTAACCAGATCAGATGCATATACTTTTTCATTCAATGTGCTTGGTGCATACTCTCCTACGCCTAAGTGGCAGTTTGCTCCAACAATGGTCTTATCTGCAATAATGGATTTCTCCACCACAGTATTCTCTCCAATCACACATTCTTTCATGATAATGGAATTGTGTACCACCGCACCCTTTTCAATCCGGACTCCTGCACCAATTACAGAATTCTGCACTTCTCCATAAATTTCAGCACCTTCTCCGATAATGCTGGTATCAACCTTGGACTCTGCTGCAAGATACTGCGGAGCTACATTATCGCTCTTGGTATAAATCTTCCAGTATTCTTCATAAAGGTTAAATTCCGGAATCAGATCAATCAATTCCATATTTGCTTCCCAATAGGAGGAAAGTGTTCCAACATCCTTCCAGTAACCATTGAATTCATAAGCAAATAAACGCTTTCCATTCTCATGGCAGTATGGAATAATATGCTTTCCGAAGTCACAATTACTCTGATCCTTCATAGCAATTAAACTGTCACGCAATACTTTCCAGTTGAATATGTATATTCCCATGGATGCGAGGTTACTTCTCGGATGTTCCGGTTTTTCCTCGAACTCTTTAATTTTTTTATTTTCGTCTGTTATAACTACACCAAAACGGCTTGCTTCTTCTATTGGAACAGGCATTGCTGCAATTGTTACGTCTGCATTATTTTCCTTATGGAAATCAAGCATTACTTCATAATCCATCTTATAAATATGGTCGCCTGATAAAATCAGCACATAATCCGGATTATAAGTCTCCATATATTTCAGGTTCTGGTAAATCGCATTTGCTGTACCAGTATACCATTCACTGTTATCACTTCTCTCATATGGTGGAAGAACCGTTACTCCTCCGTTATTACGGTCTAAGTCCCACGGAATTCCAATTCCAATATGTCTGTTTAATCTCAATGGCTGATACTGTGTCAGCACTCCAACGGTATCAATACCTGAGTTGATGCAGTTGCTCAATGGGAAGTCGATAATACGATACTTTCCTCCAAATGCGACTGCAGGCTTTGCTACACCGGAAGTTAATACTCCAAGACGGCTTCCTTGTCCGCCCGCCAAAAGCATGGCTATCATTTCTTTCTTAATCACGTCATTCACCTCTCGTCATAAAATCAGGTCATTTTGGTATAACAAAAGTATAACACACTGCCCATATGTTGTACAGCATTCTGTATAATTATTTTATCTTTTTTCGCATATTTTAGTCATTTTAGACAATTTTTGAACATTTCTTGTCATTTTTACAAAATCACCTCCATTATTTTGCATTCTTTTTTCCTGACAGACAAAATAGATTTGCAAATTCCCTGCATATGGTTATAATATTAGGAAGAAATCTTTTCTCAAGAAACGAAATTATAAGTCAGGCAGGTAAAGAATTATGTATTCATTAAATTTTGAAGAACCTATTCATGTACATTTTATCGGTATTGGCGGTATCAGTATGAGTGGTCTTGCAGAAATCTTGCTGGAAGAAGGTTTTACCATTTCCGGTTCTGATGCAAAGCAGTCTGCGCTTACCGACAGCCTTGCCCAAAAAGGCGCAACCATTTACATTGGCCAGAAAGCATCTAACTTATCCATCCGTCCTGCACTGGTTGTCTATACTGCTGCCATCCGCGAGGACAATGAGGAATTTAAAGCAGCCGTAGATGCCGGTATTCCAATGCTTTCCCGTGCAGAACTGCTTGGACAGATTATGGATAACTATGAGAAATCCATTGCAGTTGCCGGTACCCATGGAAAAACCACTACCACATCCATGATTTCACAGATTCTTCTTGTTGCAAAGGCTGACCCTACAATCAGTGTTGGCGGTATCTTAGAAGCAATCGGCGGAAATATCCGCGTAGGTGGTTCAGAAGTATTCATTACCGAGGCCTGCGAATATACCAACAGTTTCCTGCATTTTCATCCGAAATACAGTATCATCACCAGTGTGGAAGCTGAGCATCTCGACTTCTTCAAAGATATCGATGATATCCGCCGTTCTTTCCATGAATTTGCCGGAAATACTGCACATGATGGTGTATTAATCATCAACGGTCAGATTGCAGCTTTAGATCAGATTACCAACAATTTGTCCTGTAGCGTCACTACTTATGGTTTATGCGAAAACGATGACTTTTATGCTAAAAATATTACTTATAATGACCATGCCTGCGGCACATATACTCTGATGCACAAAACCGAAGACTTAGGAACCGTTTCCTTAAGCGTTCCAGGCAGGCATAATGTCTCCAATTCGCTGGCTGCCATTGCACTTTGCTTAAATCTCGGTCTTCCTTTGGATGTTATCAAAAAGGGACTGCTTCAGTTTGGCGGCACCAAACGTCGTTTTGAATACAAAGGAACAAAAAACGGTATCACCGTTATCGATGATTATGCCCATCATCCGACTGAAGTAGCTGCTACATTAACCGCAGCCCGGAATTATCCACACGGACGGATTATCTGCGTTTTCCAGCCACACACTTATTCCAGAACCAAGGCATTCTTAAGTGATTTTGCCCGGGTACTTTCCATGGCAGATATTGTAGTCCTTGCAGACATCTATGCAGCCAGAGAGAAAAATACGATCGGAATTTCTTCCAAAGACCTTTTGGCAGAGCTTCAGAAAAACGGTCAGGAAAGTTATTACTTCCCGTCTTTTGATGAGATTGAAAAATTTTTATCGGAAAAATGCATAAACAATGATTTGTTGATAACTATGGGGGCCGGAGACGTGTATCTTATAGGAGAACACCTGCTTCAGCAGTAGTTATCCACATTATCCACATCGTAATTCACATTTTTGTGAATTATGGATGTGGATTTTTTTGTTTACATAATGTATTTTTGAAAATCGCCATTCTATCTGCATTAACCGCCAAACTGCTCCCATTTCAGTTACCATAATGCACTTTCAAAAGAAAGTTATCCACATTATTCACAATTCTGTGCAAATGTGGAAACCCTTGATTTTACTGGATTTTTGGTTAAAATAAGACTTCTCAATTTTAGATTCATATGCTATAATGTGGTCGGTGAAAGAGGGAGTTCTTATGACAGACATAACATTACATACGAAAAGCAAATCCACGGTTACCTGCGTATCCAATACCTTTATTGATGAGTATATGGCAGATGCCAATGGAGAATTTGTAAAAATTTATTTATATTTACTCCGCTGCATCAACGCAGCTGAGAATTTTTCCATTTCTAAGATGGCTGATAAATTTGACCATACAGAAAAGGATATTAAACGTGCCTTAAAATACTGGGAGAAGAAACACTTACTCCAGTTAGAATATAATTCCGGCGAACAGCTTACCGGCATCTGCCTGTGTGAGCCTGTTTCTGCGGTTACGCAGGATTCTGAACATGTGGAAAAGCCTACGGAAGTATCTTCTGTAGATATCCGTCCATCCTATACGAAAGACCAGATTCTGTCTTTCCAGAACGATGAGGCTTCCAGTGATTTATTATTCATTATTGAACGCTATATCGGACATCCTTTGTCCATCAAGGATTATGAAACCATTCTTTACTGGTCAGATGAATTGAAATTCTCCACAGACCTGATTGAATATCTGGTAGAATCCTGTGTGGACAACGGTCATAAGAGCATCCGCTATATGGACAAGATTGCCCTTTCCTGGTCTGCTTCTTCTATCCGTACTGCGGAGGATGCCAGACGTTCTTCCAGTGCCTATAAGCAGACACATTATGGTGTCATGAAGGCATTTGGAATCAGCGGCAGAAAACTGGCTGAATACGAACTTGAACTGGTAGATAAATGGACCAGCCAGTTTGGATTTACACTGGATATCATTTCCGAGGCATGCAAACGGACACTGCAGGCGACAAATCAGCCAAGCTTCCAGTATGCCGATACCATCTTAGAGAACTGGCATAAATGCAATATCCACCATTTAGAGGATATTGCTATATTAGACACTGCTTACAAAAAAAGCAAGGCATCTTCTTCCCGCAATGTCACCGTAAACAAGACTGCCGCCAACCGGTTTAACAATTTTTCACAGCGTACCTATAATTTTGAACAGCTTGAAAAACAGCTCTTAAATAATTAAGACACTTTTTTCAGGAATACTAAAGGAGCATTTCATGTCTCTTAATAATTCACAATACGATACTTTAATCCGGCAATATAATGCCAGACAGTTTCACAATCAGCATCTTCTGGATGAACGCATTCAGGAAGTCTACGGAAAATGTCCGCGCCTTACAGAAATAGACAACGAGATTTCTTCCATCTCAGTAGCAAGTGCAAAACAGCTTTTATCTGATGATGGAGCAGAAGATTCCTCTGTTCTCTCTTCATTAAAAGAACAGCTTGCTGCTCTTCGCAGGGAGAAACAGAATCTGATTGCTTCTCTGGGTTATCCGGCTGATTATCTGGAACCGGTTTACACCTGTAAGGACTGTAAGGATACCGGTTATATTGGGAATGAACGCTGTCATTGTTTTGTACAGGCTGCCATTGATTTAGTCTATACGCAGTCTAATGTAAAAGATATTTTAGCCAAAGAGAATTTTTCGAATTTCTCTTATGCATACTATTCCAAAGAGCAGATAAATCCCACAACCGGATTATCTGCTTATGATACTGCAAAAAAAGCTGTTGCAGACTGTAAGTCCTTTATTGAGCATTTCGATACCTCTTTTGAAAATCTCTTTTTCTATGGAGCAACCGGTGTCGGTAAGACTTTTCTTTCAAACTGCGTTGCCAAAGAGCTTTTAGATAAAGGACATTCCGTTATTTATTTTACAGCCTTCCAATTATTTGATATATTTGAAAAGGACACTTTCCAGAAGGACGCTGCAGCTTCTGCTGCCGGACAGAATATCTTCGACTGTGATCTTTTAATCATTGATGACCTTGGAACCGAGCTTGCCAACTCCTTTACGGCATCCCGGCTTTTCCTGTGTCTGAACGAACGTATGCTGCGTCAGAAATCAACATTGATTCTACGAATTTAAGTATCGACCAGCTTGCTGATGTATATTCCGAGCGTATCTGCTCCCGCATCTTCAGCAGCTATACGATGATTAAGCTTTTTGGGGACGATATCCGTCTTAAGAAAAAGCTGCATTAATTACGCATTCAATTAGATGCTATATCTATTGAACTATATAAGATAAATTATTTCTATGGAGGAACCTATTCATGTCAAACAGTGAAAGAAACTTAGAAACCCTTCCTACTGGTTCTCTTGGAATTATTCCATTACAGAGCTGCCAGGAATTAGGAGAAAAAGTTGACAAATACCTTGTCAAATGGAGAGACGAAAGACAGCATCAGCACCAGAATGATGCAGCTTTTATGGGCTACAAACGTGATTCTTATATCATTGAAGCAGTTACCCCTCGTTTTGGTTCAGGCGAGGCAAAGGGAATGATCAAAGAAACGGTTCGTGGTTATGACCTTTATCTTATGGTTGATGTCACCAACTACAGCCTTACTTATTCTCTGTGCGGTCAGACAAACCATATGTCCCCAGACGATCATTATCAGGATTTAAAGAGAATTATTGCTGCAATTGGCGGCAAGGCAAGAAGAATTACTGTTATCATCCCATTCCTTTATGAAAGCCGCCAGCATAGAAGAAGCACCAGGGAATCTTTAGACTGTGCACTGGCTTTACAGGAACTGGTTGCCATGGGCGTTGACAACATTATTACATTTGATGCACATGACCCTCGTGTCCAGAATGCAATTCCTTTAAAGGGTGGTTTTGAAACTGTTCAGCCTGCATACCAGTTTATCAAAGGTATCTGCAAAAACGTTCCTGACTTACAGATTGATTCTGACCACATGATGATTATCAGCCCGGATGAGGGTGGTACCGGACGTGCAATTTATCTTTCCAGTGTACTTGGTCTGGATATGGGTATGTTCTACAAACGTCGTGATTACAGCAGAATTGTTGACGGACGTAACCCTATTGTCGCACATGAATTTTTAGGTTCTTCCGTAGAAGGAAAAGATGTTCTGATTATCGATGATATGATTTCTTCCGGAGAAAGCATGATTGACGTTGCAACCGAACTAAAGAAGAGAAAAGCAAACAGAATCTTTGTCGTTGCAACCTTCGGACTTTTCACCAATGGTCTGGAAAAATTCGATAAAGCTGTAGAAGATGGAACTATCTACCGTGTAGTTACCACCAACCTGACTTATCAGACTCCGGAGCTTTTAAGCCGTCCATATTATATCAACTGTGACATGAGCAAATATATTGCTTATATTATTGATACATTGAATCATGATGCTTCTATCAGCGAGCTCTTAGATCCAAACGAGCGTATCCAGAAGCTTATAAAGAAATATAAAGCTAATCAGAAAAAGAAATAAATAACAACAGCAAAAATGGCTTCGGAATTCCGAAGCCATTTTAATATCATGGGCAAAATAAAACTAGAATAAGTTAACCTTGCCTGCATATGTATCGTTTATAACATAGTATGCTGCATATTCTTCCGGTTTTAAATAAACCTTTAAAGACTTGATGCTGGATGCTCTGTGTCCGTCTGCTGTGAAAGCTTCTTTTGCTCTCTCAATCACGTTTGCAACAACATCTTCATTACCATCAAACTGAACAAATACTTCCGGTACAAGTTCTTTCTTCTCTACCTTAGTAGTTTTCTTAGCCGCTGCTTTCTTGGTTGCTTTCTTTGCGGTAGTCTTTGCTGCTGCTTTTACAGTTGTCTCTGCTTTCTTTGCTGTCTCCTCTGCCTTCTTAACTGTCTCTTCCGCTTTCTTTACTACGGTTTCTGCTTTCTTCGCTACAACTTCTTTTGCTTCTGCCTTAACCTCTTCTGCCTTAACTACTGCCTTTGTCTCTGTAGCTTTTACTGCTGCCTTTACTTCGGCTGCTTTTTCAACTGGTCTCTTCTGCATTATAATTCCCTCCCTGAAAATTAATCACACACTAAAAACTTCTCCATTGCTAATAGGGCTTCTTCTTCATCATTTCCCTCTGCAACAATGTTAACCGTCATTCCTTTGGACGGATTAAATGCCATAATTCCCATGATGCTCTTGGCATTAATTTTACGGTTATCACTTTCCAGAGTAATATTGCTGTCAAACTGGCAGGCAACCTGAACCAACTCTGCAATTGGATTATCGTGTTTTTTTGAAACGTTTGAAACTGTAACTTCTTTTCTACTCATGTTATCTTCCTCGCTTCTAAGTAGTACAATTAGTACAAAAGTTAATATATCCTACACGAACAGATTTTGCAATAGACTTTGTGAAAATACAGCACTAATACCGAAACTGCCAAAAAACTTCGGCTTTTTTTAGGCAATTTTATACGTTTTTTGCGTCTTTTTCACGCCTGTCTCTGCCTGCATCCCTATTCTGCCATTTTCATATAAGCAAAATATACATTACCTGCTGTATCAAATAAATTCTGTGCATCCGTCATTGACATCTTCTCTGTTGCACCGGTTGCCGGATTATAAATATAGACTCCTGCGTTATCATAGCCTGTAATCAATACAGCTTCGCTTCCACTGTTCATGGCAAATACCGGTGTTCCCAGATTGACATAATATAACACTGCATCCAGATCGCTTCCGGTCAAATCAATGACTACAGAGTCCTGCAGGGTATCCTTTAAAATTTGTTTTGGTGTATTTCCGGATGTCATCAATTCTCCTACACCAACATTTAATCCCTGCATCGAAAGCATACCATTGATTGCTTTTGCTATCGTTGTTCCGGATGCGTCTGCATCACCTATTGTAATCGTCAGTGGTGACTGGGAAGATTTTCTTGCCCTCTTCCAGATATACTGCTGTCTGCTTCCTACCACAACGCCCACATTATCATTTGCCACTGCAATGGCTTTTGCCGCATTATCTGTTGCCAGCACTACTCTTCCGGCAGAATAAGCATAATAATAATCTGTCTCTTCCGGCTCTTTCAGATTCACATTTCTCGGTGACTCCAATACAATCCGTTTCGGAGTCAGAAGACGATCCGAGCTTATCTCTTCTTCCTGTAATAATTGCAGCTGCAGCTGCGTCTGTTTTCGTTCCGTTACCGTACTGTGAATGCTGACTACTTCTGCAGAATCTCCCTCACGATTCATAATCGTATCCTGTTCTGCCGGAACATAAGCCATACCGTTATATTGTTCCCGGTTCAGATAAATAGTATAATCCACAACTTCTACAGACGCTACATAATATCCATCCTTATGATAATCTTTTAACACTCCGTGTTCTTCATCATCCGTATCTACAATATAAATATGATTCATCGGGAACTGTACATTTCCGGCAGAATCTGTATACACATCACTGTCATCTGCCTCTCCATAGATAAAATCATCTTCCATAAATGCCAGTGGCCGGATATACGTTCCTGCTGCCGCTGCCACTTCAAAGCTTTTCGAATTCTCCAGATTCAGAACAGTAATTTTCGAACCGCTGTCACTGTTGCCATCTGCAATATAAGCAACAAACTGGTTATTCTCTGATACCGCATAATTTCCTGTTTCAAATCCGCTGACTACTTCCTTTTCTTTGGTAGTAGCAAGATTAATCTCATACAGTGTCCCACCCATCATAATGTAGAACATTCCACTTTCATTTTCATACATCAGCTGTCCCAGTTCTGATTTCAGCACTTCGTAAGAGTGGGTGGATGGTATAAACAGTTCCTCTTCTACTGTATTTGCCACGCTGTCATAATGATAAACACCTACACCCACCTGACCTTCGTGGTTTCCCCTGTTCATATAACCATACACAACAAAATCAGCACTTCCTGTTTCATCCACCTTAATAATCCGGATATCATGTTCCTTATGATTTTCCCTGGAATCAATCCCCTCATAACCACGGAAGCTGAACACCTGGGAAAGCTTTTTTTCTGTCGCATTGTAACACCAGAGTTCTCCTTCTTTTACAAAACAGAGAATACTTCCTGTCTCATTACTCTTATATTCCATATCGGACGAACATATTCCAAGCTGTAAATAATTCTCATAAAAATCATCATTCTCTGCCCGGAAAATTTCATCCATGGTTCTCTCAAAATTCAATAGATACATCCGGTCATTGGTATAACGGACACGGTAATATTCTTCTACATTATAATATTCCAGTTCCCCATTATCTCCGGTTGCCGTCACTACATAATCCAATAGAATTACATTATAGGAATTATTGATTTCTTTGATGCTTACCGATGGGTCCGTCAGAACGGTCCCATTGAATTTATCCCATGTTACCTGTCGCAGTGTGGAATGAATACTGAC
Source organism: Roseburia sp. AF42-8 (assembly GCF_003435965.1). NCBI lineage: Bacteria > Bacillati > Bacillota > Clostridia > Lachnospirales > Lachnospiraceae > Roseburia > Roseburia sp. AF42-8. The sequence goes on along the minus strand of NZ_QTVB01000021.1, from coordinate 7,734 downwards.
ATTGGCAAGTGTGGTATTATCCGCAGAAGAATCCGGTTCCATATAAGTTGCCAGAGAGCCGCTTCCATCCTCCTGAAATGTTTTTTCATGGAAATCTTTTGCAAAATCAATGCTTTCCTTCACATAACAATCCTGCGGTTCAATAATCCTTGTATAATAATTTAAAGTATCATCCCCATGCAGTAAATGTATAATCAACAGATATTCTGCATTGGAATCCAGAAGATTCTGAATCGGAAGGTCTGCTGTAATCACTCCATTCTTCTGGGAATAACTATCTACCTTCGCATCTGCAATAAGACGCTTAGTATCCATACTCCGGATCTCATAGGAAAGTTCATCCACTGCATAGCTTCCATTCTGAACGCGGATTGGAAGCAGCCTGTCCGTATCAATCGGCGTAATGCTGTCCCTCATGTAAACTGCATTCATTTCATCTACATACCCGTAGAGTTCATTGATTTTCTGCTCTTTATAATAAAGCTGGACAGTCGGCAGCGTTGCCTCCTCCAGTTCTGTTGTCATATCGGGATTTGTTTTATTTGTCAAAAAGCTAAACACTACGGTTGATACCAGAAACACACCTGCTAACACCAGTGCCCGAATCATTCCTTTATTCATCTGTATTCCTCATCTTCCTAAACTACGAAAAACACGCTTTGCGAGTTTCTCGAGTTATCGCGGTGCTCGTCAAATCTGCATGCAGGCATGCGATTTTTCTCGCTACTCACGTAAACAAACAATATAGCCATCAAAAAACGACAGCTATATTGTAATTCCTTTTTTGCAAAAGCTCAACCTCTATTTTATTATCCGCTACCAGCATCTGCGGCAGCGTCTGTAACGGCATCTGCGGTAAAACATCTCATGAAACAGAAGAATTTCCGGAGCATCCATTCCTTCCCGGCTTTCCCCAAGTCCCGCCTTATCACGGATTCTCTTACAAATCTGCCGCAACATCAGCCGGTCCGGATACTCGTCAAACATGAGACTTCCCTCATATTCCATCTTATCGCATTCTTCTTCCACCAGCTCCTGCACTTTTCTTATCTCCAGCGGATACATCTCTTTCATGCGGTCTAAATCCCTCTGATATTCTAACTCCGTCATGTAAAGATTCTGGATTGGATTTGTCATGTAAAAGGGCTGTTTGCCTGGCATCTGCTGCTGTTGCATCTTAAAGAAAATATCCTGATTATAATCCAATGTTTCCTTCTCTCCTGATTCTCATCAGTATAATATATGCAGCAGAGACTGTTTGTTGACGGCAAAAATGCTGTTATCTGTTTGTTTCCAACGACATCAGAAATAATACCGCTGTCAGTTCCTTTGGGAACATGGCATGCAGTTTCAGAATTTCTTTTGACGTCAGTGTGTCCTGTTGTGCCGCATAATATGCAGCCGCAGCTACCAGCATTTCTTTTCCAAAGTTTTTAACCTCTGCAATCAGTCCTGCCGGCTCCCTTAATTTATGTGCAATGATACATTCTGTCACCTGTCTCAACTCTGCATCTGCCAACTTCTTATGAAGTGTTTCCACAAAATGTTCCATGGAATATTCAATTGCTGCATCTACATCAAATACCTCTCCACAGATTTCTGCCGCTGCAAGGAAATATTCCCTCGGTGACATTTTCTCCTTTTCACTTCGTTCTGCCAGAAGTGTATGTACTTTATTAAATTCACTTTTCTTAGCAAAACGTTTTACCGGCATTTCATCCCTTACCAGTAAATCCAGTTCTGTCATCCGATACAAAAAGTGATCCATTGCCCTGCGGTATTTCTCCATGGATTCCTTTTCAAAGGTATATACATAGCCATAATATTTTCCATAAACCTTCATGGTATCCTGGTATCCCATTCTGGCATTTGCCATTAAAAGAGCATGGGCAAAATTCATCATGGTTCCAAGGGAGCGGCTTGGCTTGATATAAGTTACATACGGCCGCTTTGCATAGGCATCGTGTGCCGGTGATGTATGTAAATCAACAGCAATAATCTGCTGTGCTCCCATTCGGATAGCAAGGTCAATCGGAAGATTATCATAATAGCATCCATCCAGATACGTTGTCTCTCCGATTTTATGCATCGGAAATAATGGAAAAATTGCAGAAGATGCCAGAATATAATCTTTCATAAGTCCTTCCGGAATGTCACTCTTTGTCAGTTCACAGGGTTTTAAAGACGGAAATTCCACCGTAACCAATCCAAAGTCTGTCTTTGATTTCCGAATCTTATCCTCTTCTATCAGTGTTTCAATAAAAGCAGTAAAAGGTGAAATATCTGCACCTTTATTCTTTATATATTTTTTCAGGAATGGACCAATTGTCTCTCTCTGGTCATACATGCCCTCTATGGTATCCGTCAGATTGATTCCATCCTCCATCATATCTTCCATGGTTATGGTGCTCCATAGTTCATACGCTCTGTCATAATCTCCCGTTGCCATTAAGGCTCCGTTAATGGAACCTATGGATGTTCCGGTTACAATCTGATAATCAATGCCAAGTTCATTTAATGCTTTCCAGACTCCCAGTTCATAAGAGCCTTTCGTACCGCCTCCACTTAATGCAATTCCACGTTTCATATAAGTCCTCCTCCGGTTATCTCCCGGCTTCTGCCTTTCTTTTAAGAAAGCCAGACTGTCAGTTTCTCGCCATTGAATGCGAACTCATTTTTACGCCCTTTGTAACATATCACAAATTTCTTATATACTTTTTCATAACCTTTATGCAGCATCCGGACCGTTAATGTCTCATCCTTTGTGACGGTCATCTCATATTCATTATATTCACCATCCTGATATGTAAAATCTTCTCCGTCATCCTGATAATGCACATAACGGCCTTCTCCCGGATATACATCAAGAATCAGGGTATCCAGTTCAATCTCTCCCACATACTGCATCGGTTCAAAACATGGGATAATGCTTCCTGCTTTTACAAAAACCGGACATACATCAAGAGGTGCATCTTTTACAATATACTGCTTTCCGGTATATTTTTCCCTTGTATCATAGTCATACCAGATTCCCTCCGGCAGATACAAAAGCTTCTTCGTCATTCCCTGCTCTACTACAGGGGCTACCAGCATATGCTCTCCAAACAGGAATTCTCCATTGAGATTCCAGGTTTCTTTATCTTTCTCATAATGCAATACCAGTGGACGGATTACCGGCATACCATTCTGCTCCGTCTCATGGAATAAATCATAAAGGTATGGCAGTAATTTATAGCGAAGTTCAATATATTTCCGGTTAATATTTAACGCCTCTTCTCCGAAAAGCCACGGCTCCTGTCTGGTAGAACCCTTGGAAGAATGATTCCGGAACAACGGTGAAAAACAGCCGACCTGTACCCATCTTGACAACAGCTCCGGCGTCACATCTGCACCGAATCCACCTACATCTGTTCCGATAAATACCATACCGGATAATCCCAGATTGCACATCTGCGGAATTGCCATCCGCAGGTGCTCCCACAGGCTCTGATTATCCCCTGTCCATGCTGTGGTATACTTTTGGGAACCACTGTAACAGGCACGGGTGATTACAAATGGTCTTCTGCCGTCCTGCTTCTTCAAGCCTTCATAGGTAGCCTTTGCCATCAGATGTCCATAGACATTGTGCATCTGGCCATGGTCACATGGTCTGTCTTCGTCTGTAAATACCACATCTTCCGGCAGTTCTCCACGAAAGCTTGCCGGCTCATTCATATCATTCCATACACCGCGGACTCCTAAGTCCACAAGATATTTCTGTTTCTCTCCCCACCACTGTCTTACCTTCGGATTTCCAAAGTCAGGGTATACCGCATCTCCAGGCCATACTGCATTTACATAGGTATCCCCTTCCGGTGTCTTGGCAAAATATCCCTGCTCCATGCCTTCATCATACATATCATAACCTGGGTCTAATTTGACACCCGGGTCAATGATGGTAACAATTTTAAATCCTTTTTTCTTTAAATCTGCAATCACTTCACCAGGCCTGCCAAAGTCCTTTTCATTCCAGGTAAAGACCCGGTAGCCATCCATATAGTCAATATCCAGATGAATCGTATCAATCGGAATCTTTAATGCACGGTATTTATCCGCAATTGCGCGGATCTCTGCGGAAGTCTCATATCCCCAGCGCGACTGATGATAGCCTAATGTATAAAGCTGCGGAAGCGGTGTTCTTCCGGTCAGATAAGTATAATCAGCTACTACCTCCGGCATATTATCCCCGGCAATAAAATAATAATCCAGATTGCCACGGTCTGAGCCAAAGAAATAGTATTCCTTATTTTCTTTTGCCAGATCAAAATAAGTCTTACAGGTATTATCAAAAAAGATTCCGTATACGCAGCTTTCACGCAATGTTATAAAGAACGGGATCGATTTATACAATGCTTTAAAGGCTTCCGTATGCGCCGCCGGATTATCCGTATTCCACATCTCATAATCGTAATTCTTCTTATTTAATACCCCTGCTTTATCACCAAAGCCATAGAAGGCTTCGTCTCCTTCCATGCGTTTTACAGCCTGCACATGATAATTCTTATCTGTCGCCTGTGGCACCTCATGTCCCTCTGCTTTTAAGAATTCGATAAATTTCTCACTAATCTGTGTTGCAAATTTCCTTCCACCACGATAGTCCGCACAGAGAAGCTGTCCATTCACATCATAAAAATCCACCATAAAATTATCATATACGCGTATGATTAATTTTGCAGTCCGAACCTCAAGATAGTCAATTCCTTCCTGCACATCAAAATGTATATGCTTTGACTTTTCTCCCTCGATGGCTTTTGAACGATGTTCCTCACATTCGAACGGAACAAACACATTTACAATGTTATCTGTCAGAACCTCTAAACTTCCCTTGCCATATTCAAATGCAAAATGAATGATTCCATTCTCCACATAATAAGATTTTCTTTTTCCCAGCATACTTTTTCCTCCGCTTTTGCTTATATCAGCAGCAATGTGCCACCCACTATCATAAGTAATCCAAAGAATGCCTTTGGCTGTAGTCTTTCATTTAAAAACACAGATGAAAATACAATTGTAACTACAATGCTTAGTTTATCAATCGGCACCACTACACTGGCTTCGCCCAGCTGCAATGCCCGGTAATAACAAAGCCAGGATGCTCCGGTCGCTATTCCGGATAAAATCAGAAACATTCCATCCCGGAAGGTCATACTCCGGACCTGCTTCTGTTTCTTTGTCACAAATACTACCACCCATGCCATAACAAGTACCACTCCAGTACGATATGCCGTTCCGAGATTGGAATTCACACCATCTATTCCCACCTTGGCAAGGATGGATGTCAGGCTGGCAAACACTGCAGACAGCAGTGCATAGATAAGCCATGCCCGGCTCTTTGTGCCACCGCTTTTCTTTCTGGTAATCATGAGCATCGTTCCAACGCCAATTAATACCATGGCAATAATTTTCTTCTCGTTCAGTCCTTCATTTAAGAAAATGACTGCCAGAATCATTGTCAGGATTGTACTGGATTTATCAATCGGTGTTACTTTATTTACATCTCCTAGCTGCAATGCCCGAAAATAGCAAAGCCAGGATACTCCGGTCGCTATTCCTGATAACGCAAGATAAATTAACGTCCGCATTCCTATACTTCCGATTGGAGTATAAGATCCGGTAAGCCGTACCATAATCCATGCAAAAATCAATACTACAACCGTCCGGATTGCTGTTGCAAGATTCGAGTCTATTTTCTTAATTCCAACTTTTGCCAATATTGCCGTAATACCTGCAAAAAAAGCAGAGCCACATGCATATGCAAGCCACATATTTATTCCTCTTCTCTTGTTTGTTCTTTCCTGCACCCTTCATTCCCCATACATATCCTATTTCAGAAATCCATTTACAATCTGCTCCTCTGCCTCTTTTTCAGACAGTCCCAGTGTCATCAGCTTAATCAGCTGTTCTCCTGCTATTTTTCCAATTGCTGCCTCATGAATCAATGCTGCATCGATATCATTTGCTGCAAGAGACGGAATTGCCTCCACCTTTCCATTGTCCATGATGATGGCATCACATTCTGTATGTCCGCTACATGCATTATTACCACGAATATAAGAAACAAACTTCTGGTGGGAATCTCCCTTTGCTACCGAACGCGATACCACATTTGCACTGGAATGTGCTCCATTTAAATCTACCGTAAAATCTGTCTCTGCCTTCTGCTGTCCATGAGTCATAATACGTTCATGAATCACAAGGGACGCATCTTCTTTAAGATCTGCTTCGGTTGTACGGATTGTGGAGTCTACTCCTTTAATCTGAACACTGTCCATATCCATGAATCCGCCTTCTTCCATGTGGATCACGGTAGTTGGATTTAAGACTCTGGCTCCATTTCCATCCCCTTCACCATAATGCTTTTCTACATATTTTACTTTTGCATTCTTTCCTATATAAAAGGTGTGTATTCCATCATGCTGTGATGTCTGGTCTCCGCAGTTGTGGATACCGCATCCCGCAATGATTGTCACATCTGCACCTTCCCCGATATAAAAATCATTATACACCAGGTCCTTTAAGCCGCTTTCACTTAAGATAACCGGAATATGCATACTCTCATTCTTTGTTCCCGGTTTTACATAGATATCAATTCCCGGCTTGTCCTTCTTAGTTACAATATCAATATTTGCAGTTGTATTTCTTGCCTCCAGTTTTCCGTTGTTGCGGATGTTATATGCACCTTCCGGCACGCTGTGCAAATCTGATATCTCTGCTAAAAGATTCTTTTCTATACTGTCCATTTTCTCACCTTTTCCTAGACTAATTTTTCCATCAAAGTAGAGCAGGCTTCACTGCTGCCTAACAGCTTTGGAAGCACTTCTTCCCGGCTTCCGGCTGTGCTTACTTCTCCATCTGCAATTACAATAATCCGGTCTGCAATGTTTAAGATTCTCTCCTGATGTGAAATAATCAGAATCGAGCCATTGATTTTCTGATACATATTCTCAAATACCTGAATCAGATTGTTAAAACTCCAAAGGTCAATTCCTGCCTCCGGCTCATCAAATATGGATAATTTGGTTCCTCTTGCAATTATCATTGCAATCTCAATACGCTTTAGCTCCCCACCGGAAAGGCTGTCATTTACCTCCCTGCCAATATAATCCTTTGCGCAAAGTCCTACTTCTGAAAGATAGGAACATGCCTGGCTGATGGAAATATCTTTTCCCGATGCCAGTGTAATCAAATCCTTTACGGTCAATCCCTTAAATCTTACCGGCTGCTGAAACGCAAAGCTGATTCCCTTTCTTGCCCGTTCGGTAATGGATAATCCTGTAATATCCTCTCCATCCAATAAAATCTGTCCGGAAGTTGGTGTTACTATTCCGGCAATCAGCTTCGCCAGCGTGGATTTACCTCCACCGTTTGGTCCGGTAATTGCCACAAACCGGTCTTCTATCTTCAGATTGATATTTTTTAATATTTCCTTGTCTGCTGTTTCATCATTTACCTGAAAACTAATGTCTTTTAATTCCAGCATTTCTCTTTCCTCACCTTACTATCAGATTCACCTATCTGCCTCTCTGCGAACCTGGTTTTATAAAAAAAGGATAGCACAAAATGGCTTTTTTGCCAACTTCTTTCCCTTCTATTATACATTTTGGATTCTTTTTAATGAAATATTAATAAATTTTTATCGAGATTTACCGTTGTTTTTTTTCTTAAATAGATATATCCTTATTCAGTCAAAAGTAA